>NZ_JAMOKS010000035.1:0-69528 GCF_023656785.1 Parabacteroides caecihominis | reverse complement strand
GAGTTAACCTGTTTCATAAATAAGCAAGAAATAAGTCAACCGTTATTATTATTAAGTTTAAACCGAGTCAACCTTTTATATATATAAGACTGAAAGTAGTCAACTAAAAACGTTAACATACAAGGAAACTCCAGTTTCCTAGGGAAGAAACGCGCGTTTCCTGCCGAGGAAATTATAGTTTCCTGCCCAGGGAACTACAGTTTCCTAAACACAAAACTACGAGGAAACTGTAATCGATTATACATCAACACACTAATACTTTTCAGCACTTGCTTTTTAAAACAGATTTCAAGGTCTGTTTCATCATTCACCGAACATGGATTATTTATCTCAGGCAGGTAAGGAAGAAAAGGTAAAGTACCTTGCGAAGAATAGCCAATGCTGCCGTCAGATGGTTTTCTACAGTCCGTTTACTGATATTCAGACGAGTTGCGATTTCATCGTTAGACAAACCTTGCTCACGGCTCATCTGGTAAATCAGTTTCCGCTGAGGAGACATTTGTTCGACAGTGCGGCTGATAATGCTTTGCAGTTCACGTGCAAACAATGCTTCCTCTTCCGATTGGGAGATGGAGGCTTCCAGTAAAAACTCATTGGTATACTTTTCTGAAACGGCAAGACGGTCGAAATAATCATAAACGGTAAAGCGCGCCATCTGAAAGAGATAGGAGGAAAAAGAACGAACGTCTTTCAGTTTTTCCCGGTCTTTCCATATGGAAAGAAACAAATCCTGGGATATATCACGACTTACTTCCTTGTCGTGCGTCAGGCCGACAAGGAAGTATACCAACCTAGGTTGGTAGTCGAAAAAAAGCTGTTCAAAAGCTTTTATGTTTCCTCTTGCGATCTCCCTCAAGATATGTTGCTCCTCTGGTAATTCCATAACTAGTGCGAAGTAACAAAAAATATCAGAAATAAAATTATTTACTTTAATAAATTCATAGAAAACACGGGAACATAAACTACCTTTGTCTTATCTCGTAAGCATGAATAAAAAACAGGAGTAATTATTATGGAAGTTGCAAAAAGAATCCCTTACGGCATTTCCAATTTTGTGGAAGTGGTGGAGCAGAACCAGTATTATGTGGATAAGACGATGTATTTACCTATGCTGGAGGAGCAACCCAGTAATTTGTTTTTCATCCGGCCCCGGCGTTTTGGCAAGAGCATCTTTCTGAGTATGCTCCGGGCCTATTATGATATTGCTCAAAAAGAGAAGTTTCAAAAACGTTTCGGCAATTTGTGGATAGGAGAACATCCCACCCCTTTACAAGGAACATTTCAAGTACTTTATCTGGATTTCTCTCGTGCCAGTGGCGGCAGTGGTTCGCTATCAGAGAACTTTGATCGGTATTGCAGTATGGTGATGGATATGTTCGGCATGTCTTACGAGCCTTATTATTATCCGGGGTTTGCCAAAGAAATGAAAGCATTGCCCGATTTTGTCAGCAAACTGAACTATTTGAATCTTCATGCACCCGAAACCGGGGCACATCTTTATCTTATCATCGACGAATATGATAACTTCACCAATATAATACTCAACGAGCAAGGTAATGACGTTTACCACGCTCTCACACATGCCAGCGGGTTTTATCGCGAGATTTTCAAGAAATTTAAAGGAATGTTCGAACGTATCTTCATGACCGGCGTCAGTCCCGTTACATTGGACGATCTTACCAGCGGATTTAATATCGGCTGGAATATCAGCACCGAACATCAATTCAATATGATGTTGGGATTCAGCGAAGTAGACGTACGCGCTATGCTCCTGTATTATAAGGATGCAGGACAACTGTCGGATGATGCAGATATAGAGGCAATGATTACGGAGATGAAACCGTGGTATGACAATTATTGTTTTGCAAAAGAAAGCCTGAAAAGTGACCCGAAGATGTTCAATTGCGACATGGTACTCTACTATCTCCGCAATTACATAACCCTGAAAAAATCTCCCGAACAGATGATAGACCCCAATACCCGTACGGATTATAACAAAATGAAGAAACTCATCCAGCTGGATCGTCTGGACGGTGACCGCAAAGGGGTACTGCGTAAAATCACCGATGAGGGACAAATCGTTACTAATCTGGCAATCACTTTTCCTGCAACAGAGATTGCCAATCCGGAAATCTTCCCCAGCCTGCTTTTTTATTATGGTATGCTGACTATTACCGATACCCGCGGAAATTATGTAGTATTAAGTATTCCTAATAATAATGTACGGAAACAATACTATGAATTTTTATTAGAAGAATATCAAGACAAACGGTATATTAATTTAAATAACTTAGGCTTGATGTTTTATGATATGGCTTACGACGGCCATTGGCGCGAATCTCTGGAATTTATAGCCCATGCTTACAAAGAAAACTCGTCGGTTCGCAGTGCTATTGAAGGCGAACGCAATATCCAGGGATTCTTCACGGCTTATCTCAGTGTAAATGCCTACTATCTGACAGCCCCGGAGGTGGAGTTGAACCATGGTTATTGCGACCTGTTCCTGATGCCCGATTTGTTGCGCTATGAAGTGAAACACAGCTATATACTTGAATTGAAATATCTTTCAGCAAAAGATTCCGGGGAAAAAGCTAAAGTTCAGTGGGAAGAAGCTGTTGAACAGATAAAACAATATGCCACTGCACCAAAGGTACGTCAGTTGATACAGGACACTCAATTACATTGTATCATAATGCAGTTCCGTGGTTGTGAGTTGGAACGCATGGAGGAAGTCTTATAATCCGATCGTGTTCTTTTGTCATTCTGCTTCACCTATCAATTTTTCTGTTTATCTTTGACCCCGATCAATAGACTAAAACAAAGATTACTGACTGAACTAAGATAAAAATGAAGCAATACAACTTTGACGAAGTAATTGAACGCCGCGGTACCAATTGCGTGAAATATGATGCAATAAAAGAGCGGTACGGCAATGAGAATCTTATTCCTCTCTGGGTTGCCGATATGGATTTCCGGACTCCGGACTTTATTGTCAATGCAATAAAGAAACGCTGCGAACACGAAATATTCGGTTATACTTTCGGATCAGACTCGTATTATAATAGTATTATCGAATGGGTACATTATAAACAGAACTGGAAGATCAAACAGGAATGGCTCAGCTATATTCCGGGAATTGTCAAAGGCATCGGCTTTGTCATCCAGTGCTTTACCAAACCGGGCGATAAAGTAATCATCCAGCCCCCCGTATACCATCCGTTCCGGATTGTTCCGGAAAGCATGAAACGGGAAGTGGTCAACAACCCGCTCAAACTGGTAAACGGCGCCTATGAGATGGATTTCGAACAGCTGGAATCCGTAATAGACGAGCAGTGCAAAGTGTTGATCCTTTGCAATCCCCACAACCCGGGCGGCATCGTATGGAAAAAAGATACACTGGTCAAGCTGGCGGATATCTGTGCAAAACACAATATACTGGTAGTTTCAGACGAGATACATGCGGAAATGGCTTATCCGCAATTTACTCATCATCCGTTTGCCACCGTTTCGGAAGCTGCCGCTAATTGCAGTATTACTTTCATGGCTCCGAGCAAGACATTCAATATCGCAGGCATCGTAACCTCCTACTCCATTGTTCCCAATGAAAAGATACGGAAAGAATTTTATGAATTCCTGGAAGCCGGCGAGTTGGGCGACGGGACGATCTTTGCTTATACGGCAACCGAAGCAGCCTATACATATGGTGCCGAATGGTTACAGCAAATGCGGATGTATGTAATGGAAAATGTCCGTTTCGTAGATGAATTCTTCAAGACAAAACTTCCGAAGATCAAAGTCTATCCTCCACAGGCATCCTTCCTGGTCTGGCTGGATTGCCGCGACCTCAAACTAAGCCAGGAAGAACTGGTTCATTTATTCCAGGATAAAGCCGGTCTGCTGTTGAACGACGGAACAATGTTCGGACCCGGCGGAGAAGGATATATGCGCCTCAACGTGGGTTGTCCGCGCTCCGTATTGGATACCGCCCTGAATGCTTTGAAGAAAGCGATCGACAAGAAATAAGTATTCAACAATATGTCGAAAGCCGGTTCTTTCCTGCAACCGCTTTCGACATATTTTTTATCATTTTACCCCTGCCACTTTCACAGGTTCTTCTTTTATATTCAGTTTATGTCCCAGATAATCATAGCGAATAATCATGTCTGATATTTCCCAGGCTTCTTTGGCCTGACGGATATTCTCATCGGGAACACCGGCCGTATCTCCGATAAGATTGAACTGGGGGTCGACATCAAAATCAGGTTTCTGCGGATTGAAGATACTTTCTCCCATTCCTTTCCACCAGTAATCATTCAGCCCCAACAGATCCAACAATGTCGGATAGACATCCACCTGTCCCATGACTTTGCCATAATACATATTAAACGGCGCATTCAGAATGATTAGCGGAACAAACGATTTATCAGATACAATATCCTTTCCTACCGAATCGTCGCACAGTTCTTTCCTGACTGTTCCCAATGCTTCATGGTCCCCCATGATCACGACTAATGTATTATCGAAGCGCTTGTCCGCTTTGATCTTTGCTATAAATTCACCTATTGCCCGGTCTGTATAATTGGCCATGGTCATATAGTTATTCAAGACCTCCGGGACTTCGGGCGAAAAAGAAACTCTTTTCAATGAATCCGGCAAAATAAAAGGATTATGCCCGGAATAGGTAATACATTGCACCAACGTATTTCCGGATTCATCCCAAACTTCATTCTTCCGGATTTTACTCAGGCACTGGCGTAAAAAGGCACGATCACCTACCTGGTTACGTGAACCGACCGGTTCTTCCTGTATAAAGCATTTTTTCGAAACCAGACTGTCATACCCTAGAACCGGAGCTATTATACATTGATTCCAGACCATCGGTTTGTCGATAGTCAGGCTATATGCTTTGGCATCCTTATGTTTTTCTTTAAACGCCTTTACGATAGAAGGATAATATGATTCCGGGAATTTGATGCTGTAAGGTCCGGAGTTAATAGGCAAAAGCCCGGAACTCATCAGCAACTGGGCATCGATCGAACGCCCTCCTTTCACCTGCGACAAAACATGAGGGGCATAGATCACCGACGTATCCTTTAATATTTTATTTAGACTCGGCGTAAGTTCCTGGCCTTCCACCGTCTTATCCAACACCCAGCTTTCCAATGATTCGGCCAGGATTATAATACAATTGTCCTTTGGATTAAATGGAGATAAAACGGATTTGCAATCCGTTTTCCTGGCTAGCCAGGAATCGATACGGGCCTTTATCTCCGGAGTATAGACTATCTGGTCGCAGGTATAATCATAATAAAGAGAACCGAAAATCGTATACATCGGGATATTACAAGTATGCAAATAGGCATCCTGCAACCTCTCATAAGCAACTTTAAAACCATTCTGGCTCCAAAGACGAACAGCAGGAATCAAAGCCACTAAAACAATCAGAACCAGATAACGGGCAAAAGCAAAACCGCCTTTACACCGTACAGCCTGTTCCATTTCATGTTTCCGATGAAAATTACACCACCACAAAACACCCACTGCCATTGTAGACAAAGGGAAAAACAGGTCGACCATCCGCCAGGAATCAAATACACTGCTGGTAAAATCAGACAAATTGTCTATCAGCAAATAGCTATCCAACGGTATGGCAGTAAAGTAAGTCCTGAAATACATCAGGTTCGAAATAAGCAACCCGTCCAGCAGAAAGAAAATCACCAAAGTAGTCTTGACAGCACGGAAGCAAACCAAGGGTAATAACAAAAATAAGGAGACTAATATAGTATCCAGATAAGTTTCAATCTTTGAAAATGGAGTAAATGTAGATAACATGCACCAAAGCAGATTGAACCACATAAACTTCAGAAACAAGATAATAAAAAATAAACCGATCAACTTCCTGCTTTCCGTTCCGCCCGGAAAGAAAAAGTCTTTTAACTTAGAAAACCGCATCCGCAAACACTACTTTATTAACCTACCGATAAACACTGTAACCATAGAATAAGTACAGAATCTCTCATTTTTATTTCAGCCGACAAAGATAACTATATTCTAGCTTAAAACATTACATATCTTTATTTTTAAAAGAATAACCTGATTAAGTCGGAAATTATACGTAAATTTGTCCTCGTTTTATTTATTACAAATACAATTAAAAATGAAAATTACAGCAAATAAGTTCGTTGCGGTTACATATGACCTGAACGTAGGAGAAGGTGAAGAGCGTGAGTTGATGGAAAAAGCAGTGGCTGAGGCTCCGTTGAAATTCATCTTCGGAACAGGCGCAATGCTCCCAGCTTTCGAAGATGCTTTGAAAGGTCTGGAAGTAGGCGACAAGTTCGACTTCTCTATCGCTCCGGCTGACGCATACGGAGAATATGTGGAAGATCACGTGCTTGATCTGCCAAAAAACATTTTCGAAGTTGAAGGTAAATTCGACTCTGAAGTCATCAAAGAAGGTAACACTGTTCCTATGATGGATTCAAACGGAAACCGTCTGAACGGTTCTGTTTTGGAAGTGAAAGATGACGTTGTCGTTATGGACTTCAACCATCCGTTAGCAGGTGAAACACTGCACTTCAGCGGTGAAGTTATCGACGTTCACGAACCGACAGCAGAAGAAATTGCAGCTTTATCAGCACCGGCAGGTGGATGTGGTTGCGGATGCGACGACTGTGGAAGCGATTGCGGTGACCACGATCACAAAGACGGTGGTTGCGGATGCGGTAGCTGTCACTAATAAATAAATGAATAATGCAGAATGGGGAATGAAGAATGAAACAGATTCTGCATTCCTCATTTTTCATTTTAAGCGATATAATTCTTAATTCTCCACTTGCATTTACTACATATGAATACATTCGGAAATATATATAGATTAACTTCATTCGGAGAGTCACACGGTCCGGGTATCGGAGGTGTTATCGACGGATGCCCGGCTGGCATCGAACTGGATACAGATTTCATCCAAAAAGAATTAAACCGCCGTAAACCGGGACAATCCAAAATTACGACTCCCCGCAAGGAAGACGACGAAGTTCAATTCCTTTCCGGTATTTACGAGGGAAAAACAACCGGCACGCCGATCGGTTTCATTATCTGGAACAAGAATCAGCATTCGTCCGATTACGACAATATGAAGACAGTCTACCGTCCTTCGCATGCCGATTATACTTACCAGACAAAATATGGTATCCGTGATCCCCGTGGCGGTGGCCGTTCATCTGCCCGTGAAACAATCGCACGATGTGTAGCCGGAGCAATAGCCAAACTGGCCTTACGCCAGAAAGGTATCCATATCCAGGCTTATACTTCACAGGTAGGTCCCATCAAACTGGAAGGTTCATATAAAGACTACGACTTGAACCTGACCGAAGAAAGTGCAGTAAGATGTCCCGACCCGGAAAAGGCGACAGAGATGGAACAGTTAATTGCCGAAGTGAAATCCAAAGGAGACACGATCGGCGGAGTTATTACTTGCGTAGTCAAAGGGACTCCCATCGGTTTAGGTGAACCTGTTTTCGGCAAACTACATGCAGCTTTAGGCCACGCCATGTTGACAATCAATGCCGTCAAAGGATTTGAATATGGTGACGGATTCGAAGCGGCCCTCTATCGTGGTTCCCAGCGTAACGACCGTTTCTTCAATGACAACGGACATATCAATACTCATACGAACAACTCGGGAGGTATCCAGGGAGGTATCTCCAACGGACAAGATATTTATTTCCGTGTCGCTTTCAAATCAGTGGCAACGATCCTGATGGAACAGGAAACCGTCAGCATGGATGGAGAAGACACGATCCTGAAAGCTCGCGGACGCCATGACCCCTGTGTGCTTCCACGTGCCGTCCCCATTGTCGAATCGATGGCAGCAATGACTTTGCTGGATTATTTGTTGATACAAAAGACAAGAGAGTAATAATGTGTCAATTATAGAATGTGCCAATATGCCAATTTAAGAATAGAGCCATCACTCTTTTAATTGGCACATTGGCATATTAACATATTGGCACATTATTCTATTCATGATGATAAGGTTCATTATTCAGGATAGTCATCGCGCGGTAAATCTGTTCAATAAAGATCAGACGGATCATCTGATGCGAAAAAGTCATCTTGCTCAATGAAATCTTTTCCGAAGCGGCTTTATATACCGCTTCACTGAATCCATACGGACCACCGACCACAAAGACCAGCCGTTTCGGTACCGTATGCATCTTCTTTTCTATATAAGCAGAAAATTGCATGGAAGTAAATTCTTTCCCTTTATCATCTAATAAAACCAGATAATCACCGGATTGCAATGTCTTTAAAATCAATTCCCCTTCCTTCTCTTTCTGCTGGACTTCCGATAAGTTTTTTACGTTCTTGATATCGGGGATAACCTCCATTTCAAAAGGGATATAATGAACCAGACGGTTCTTATATTCATTAATAGCCTCCACAAAATAACCGGCATCCGTCTTGCCTATTACAACCAGTGCAATCTTCATTCGTTGACATTTTAATATTGAAGGCGCTAATTTACAGGAAAAATACATACCTTTGCATCAGAATACTCATAAAAAGAGGAGATAGCTTATGAAACGATTATTACTTACATTGGCATTGGTATTCTCAATTTTGAGCGTAATGGCAGCCGATATTACTCCGATATCAAACGCCTTCAAAGGAGGAGATGCCTCTACACTGACAGGAGCAATGGACCAGGAAGTAGATATGGCCCTACCCGGCTCATCTAAAAAGTGCAGCGGAAGCGAAGCCGTTAAGATGCTGTCTACTTTTTTTGGCAGTAACAAACCTTCGGGATTCTCCGTGGTACATCATGCAGACAAAAAAGACGCCGGATTTTTTGTCGGTAAACTCCCGACCGCTTCAGGCGAATATCGTGTAAACATTACTTACCGTGCCGACGGCAACAAAGCGATTATACAATCAATCAGAATAGAATAACACATGGATCAGTTAATTGACGATTTAATTAAATTATCGTTTGCCGAAGACATCGGTGACGGCGATCATACAACGTTATGCTGCATTCCCGAAACAGCTATGGGAAAGAGTCAGCTTATTATCAAAGAGGATGGCGTACTGGCCGGTGTGGAAATGGCTAAACGCATCTTCCATGACTTCGACCCGGAACTAAAAATGACAATCTTCATCAACGATGGCGCAGAAGTAAAGAAAGGCGATATCGCTTTTACCGTTGAAGGAAAAGTGCAGTCGCTGTTACAGACAGAACGCCTGATGTTGAACGTTATGCAACGTATGAGCGGTATTGCAACAACAACCCGCAAATATGTAAAAGCACTGGAAGGAACTAAAACCCGCGTACTGGATACCCGTAAGACGACTCCGGGCATGCGTATGATGGAAAAGGATGCTGTAAAGATCGGCGGCGGTGTCAACCATCGTATCGGACTGTTCGATATGATCCTGCTGAAAGATAATCATGTAGACTTTGCCGGTGGCATCGAACAAGCTATTACCCATGCACAGAACTACCTGAAAGAAAAAGGCAAAAACCTGAAGATCGAAATCGAAGTACGCAACTTCGACGAATTACAACAAGCGATGAATGTTGGCGGCATCGACCGCATCATGCTGGATAATTTCAATATCGAAGATACAAAGAAAGCAGTCGAAATGATTGGCGGACGTTTCGAAACCGAATCATCCGGCGGTATCACATTCGACACACTGCGCGATTATGCAGAATGCGGCGTAGACTTTATCTCTGTCGGAGCACTGACACACTCGGTCAAAAGTCTCGATATGAGTTTGAAGGCTTGCTAAGAAATATTCAGAAGGCGGATGGTTGATTATCCGCCTTTCTTTTATATATTTGCCAAAGTATTAATATAAAACCGTAAGCTATGAAAAATGTAAAGACAATTCACAGGCAGATTACTATTTATAAAAGGAAAGGAGTAATTTATGGAATTTCTTTATTTATGCATAGGATGTATTGTCATATCAGTTGCATGCTTTATCTGGCTTTTAACACCAAAAGGCCAGAAGTGGTTGCATGAGAAATAATAACGTATATCAAATCCAAAATGAGGGTGTGTCAATTTGTAACAACTTTTGACACACCCTCATTTTTATCCAATACGGACCACCTCATTATCCCTCAGCTGATACCCTTCTCCACTCTCCGGGCAAATAGCAAAACCTTTTTCATCAAACTCCAGCCTGTGTCCATACTCGCTGACCCAGCCGATCTGCCGGGAAGGATTACCAACGACTAAAGCATAAGCAGGAATCTCTTTAGTTACAACCGCTCCCGCACCGATCAATGCATAGGCTCCGATATTATGCCCGCAAATAATCGTTGCATTGGCACCAATAGTAGCCCCTTTTCCTATATGAGTTTTCTTATACTGGTCTTTGCGGCAAACGGCACTGCGCGGATTTATCACATTCGTGAACACACAACTCGGTCCCAGAAAAACATCATCTTCACAAGTCACTCCGGTATAAACGGAAACATTATTCTGGACTTTGACGTTATTCCCTAAAACCACGCCCGGCGAAATAACGACATTCTGCCCGATATTACATTCTTCACCAATGATACAGCCGGCCATTATATGAGAAAAATGCCAGATAAAAGTATCATCGCCGATCGTACAACCGGAGTCGATCACTGCTGTTTCATGTGCCTGATAAACTGCCATAAAAAGTTATTTATAGATTAAAAAGATAGTCGGTTTCTTACTCAGATCAGGAACTTTTCCTGCCCAGTCTTTTACAGGACGGGTATGGATATATTCATCTTCACAAGTAATATCCGAAGCGATACATAATTTGGTTGACGGGCGACAAGTACGGATCAGTTCCTCAGCCAGTTTATTGTTACGGTAAGGTGTTTCGATAAAAAGCTGTGTCTGGTTTTCCGAATAGATACGGCCTTCCAGCTTTTTGATTGTATTTGTCCGTTCCGAAGCATCGATGGGCAGATAGCCATGAAAGGCAAAACTCTGCCCGTTGAAACCGGAAGCCATTACAGACATTAATATAGAAGACGGCCCAACCAAAGGAACCACCGGATAATTCTTCCGCTGCGCAATAGCAACGACATCCGCCCCCGGATCGGCAACAGCCGGACAACCGGCCTCAGATATCACACCTACATGCTCCCCTTTCGTCAACGGAACCAGATAACCGGCCACATCTTCCGGCGAAGTGTGCTTGTTCAGTTCATAAAAAGTCAGATCATCTATCACAATAGACGGTTCCGTCTTTTTCAGGAAACGGCGGGCAGTACGTATATTTTCAACGATGAAATATTTGATCTGAAGAATGATTTCACGATTATATTCCGGGAGAACACGCCGATGATCAGTGTCTCCCAATGTAACCGGTATAAGGAAAAGCGATGCTTGCATACTGTTAGTTTTCCGCAAAGTTAGTACTTTTGTGCCAAACAAACAGAATAAGATGGCACTTCCTATCGAATTTATCACACGTACCCGTGCCTTGCTGGGCGAAGAATATGACAAACTGGAAACCGCATTGCAGGCGGACGTTCCCGTCAGTATCCGTATCAACCGGAATAAAGGGACGAAGGCTCCCTCAACACCTCAGGTCGGCTGGAGCGAAACAGGTTATTATCTGCCCGAACGCCTGTCGTTCACCTTCGACCCGCTGTTTCATGCCGGAGCCTATTATGTGCAGGAAGCCTCCTCCATGTTTTTGGAGCAAGCCATCCGGAACTTTGTCTGCGAACCGGTGAAATGCCTGGACCTTTGTGCCGCACCGGGTGGTAAATCCACCCATCTGTTGAGCCTTTTACCCGAAGGCAGCTTGTTGGTCAGCAACGAAGTGATCCGTACCCGCAGTAATATCCTGGCTGAAAATATCACCAAATGGGGGAATCCGAACAGTATCGTCACGAACAACGATCCTGAAGATATCGGGCGCCTTACCCATCTGTTTGATGTTATCGTTACCGACGTCCCCTGTTCCGGCGAAGGAATGTTCCGCAAGGACACTGACAGTACCGGCGAATGGAGCGTAGCAAACGTTAACCTTTGTGCCGCCCGTCAACGCCGTATCATCCACGACATATGGAACGCACTGAAACCGGGCGGACTGCTCATTTACAGCACCTGTACTTACAATACGGAAGAGGATGAAGATAATATACATTATATAATAGAAGAACTGGGAGCCGAAGCCCTGTCCATTCCCATCAGGGAAGAATGGCAGATCACCGGACCGTTACGCCATGCACATCCGGTCTACCGTTTCTTCCCTCATAAAACAAAAGGGGAAGGATTCTTCCTGGCCGCCCTGCGTAAAGCATCCGGTGAAGTCGATGAAATAACCCGTCCTAAAAGTAAAAACAAGAAGGATAAAGGGAAAGCCGCTCCCGTCATCCCCCCTGTTGTAAATAAATGGATACAGGAGCCTGACAGCTTACGGATGGAAATATTCAATGACACGATACAAGCCATCCCGGCCATCCACTATGACACCTGGCAACTGCTGTCCACCCAGTTACGGATCGTATCTGCCGGAATCCGCATCGGAGAGATAAAAGGCAAAGATATTTTACCGGCCCATTCGCTGGCTTTAAGCACGGCACTGAACAAAGAGGCTTTCACCTGTGCCGAAGTAAGCTGGGACGATGCCATCAAATACCTGAAAAAAGAAGCATTGCTTCTCCCCACCGAAATAGAAAAAGGGTACGTACTGGTCTGCTACCAGGGATTTCCTTTAGGTTTTGTCAAACATCTCGGAAACCGTGCCAACAACCTTTATCCGCAGGAATGGCGTATCCGTACCGGATATATACCGGAACAGGTATTATTGCTAACAGACTACCAGCAGAAAAGGTAATGCCTTTGCCTCACTGGTGCTAGTGAGGGTACAGCTATCTCGATATCGTATCCAGGCGTGCCGTATAAAGCGCTGCTTCGATCCTGCGTATATAATTCCGTTTGGTTGTTTCCGGAGCATAAACGAGACCTTCGGCTACAATCACACGTTGTGTCTTCGTATCCAGAAAAGCATGGCTAACAAACGGTCCGCCCATCTTATCGCTAACCATCTTCCACAGGCCACGTAAGACTCCGCAGTATTTATCATGCAACATTATAGGTTCGTAAGTCAGGTCGACACGCTTTTCCGTAGTCATATAAGAATCCGGAAAAGCACCCGGCAGGTTATCCTTTAAAACAGAATCCCGTTTTGCCACCAGATAGTCCTGTGTAAATGTATTCGCATCAGTATATGGAAAGGAATAAACGATCAGGTCGACACGTCCGGTTTTAGCATTGTTCGACACCCACAGGAAATCGGTTGTATCTTTATAATAAGTCATATCGTCCGGGGCATGCAATTTCATACCGAACTTCTCCTGCACTTTATCCATTGCCAACTGGCTGTAATGTTCTTTCAGGATCTTTATACGACGGTCTTTTTCGATTGCACAGAAATGATTGACAATATCCGAATCATGTAATGTCAGGTAAGTAACCAGTTCGCGAGTCGACGGAGCACAGAGTTTTATCACTTCCTGTCCTTTTGCCCACTCATCTTTAAAACCATTCAATGAAACCATCGTATACTTCGTCGGATCAATATCGACAACCAGAATATTGCGGACGTATCTCAACAAGCCATTAAAAGTCTCGGTAGGAACAAATGTAACACGCATGGCGGGTTCAGGTTGGGGCAACCCGGCAATGGGAGAATTTAATTGATTCTTTACTAATTCACCGACCTCACTGTCTCCTACATCCCGGGTCATGACAACCAGGATTTCATACGGCAAACCGGTAGCCCGTTTTTCTACGATCGAAGAGTTACAACTAACCAAAGTCAGTAATCCTACTAAATAAAAAGTAAATAGATGCTGTGTTCTCATAGCTTTATTGATTTATCTTTTCCAGAGTTTATTGTTTACTCCGACAAAAGTAAAGGATAAGTCAACAGAAGAAAAGAAATGGTACCGGACAAACAAATACAAGCTTAACATACTGTATATAAGAAATATATATCCTAAAACTATTTGATTTTATGTATTTATCTGGACATGATGCTTTAGAAACGACTCAAATATTTTCCGCCAATAAAAGAAACTGTCGAACTTCTGCTTTTTTCCGACCATCGGAATAACGTTATTCCGATAGTCGGAAGAGTACTATTCCGATGGGTGGAAGAGCAGTGTTCCGATGACCGGAAGAGTACTATTCCGACCATCGGAAAAGGAATCAGGTACTTTTTTTCTAATACATCCGGATAAACTGATCCAGGTCGGTCTTCTCATCCAGTTGCAAACGTTTTTTCAGACGGCTCTTCGACTTGGTGAGGGCATCGGTCGTGTTATTGAAAACAGCCATCTGATCTTTGCGGGGAAAGTTCCATTTTATCAGGCAACAGATTTCCTCTTCATGACGGGTTATACCAGATTTCTGCTTCAACTCCGTCAGGAAATTATTGAAAAGAAGGTCGGTCGTACGAAGCAATTCCATCCATTCCTGTCTGCTGAGATTGGTGCGTACCGGATCTTGTTTGAGTTGCAGCAACAGGGAAAAGGCATCGACCGGCAACTCTACCGTCTCTGACGAAGCAGAGGAAAGCCGTTCAATGACCTGTTCATGCTCACGCACCTTCCGTTTGTAATATTCCAGGTCACTGACACGTTCCTTATAAAGCTCCGATTCTTCCGTCAGGTTCTGTAAATCGTGTTCCAGCCGGTTGATCTGCTCGATATAATCGTATTTCTCCTTTTGGTAATGATAAATGGCAACTTTGTTCTTCCTGATCTTTTCCTTTACGAGCCGGTGACGTTCCCGGTTGCGTGCCATACGGATACCTATAATATACCCCAGCACCGCTCCCGCTATCAGAGCCACCCAACAGAAACAGAACAGAAAAAAAGTCAGGGAAGAAGGATTGTCCATACGATCTTATTCACGATTTGTTTTTCAAATATTCATAAATAGCCAGTTGGGAACGGACTTTCACCGGTTCCTCATTATGCTTGAAGTTGTTATGCAGCTGCTCGTCGATCAGGCAGGCTTTTACATTGTCGCGCATCTGTATCTTCAGAATGTCGATCACTTCCTGTTTTATTTCGGGAACCAGTATCGGGAAAGCCGTTTCTATCCGGCGGTTCAGATTACGACGCATCCAGTCGGCCGATGTCAGATAAACATCTTCCTTGCCGTCATTATAGAAATACCAGATACGGGAATGTTCCAGGAACATATCGACAATCCGGGTGATCCGGATATTGGCACTGTAAGGCTGTCCGGGAACCAGACAACAGATGCCCCTTACGATCAGGTCGATCTCCACCCCGTTCTCGCTGGCATGATACAGTTCGTTTATCATATTCTGGTCATGCAGCCCGTTCATCTTTAACACGATCCGTCCTTTACGTCCCAGCTTCACATGTTCGATCTCACGGTGGATCATACGGATCAGTTCGGGCACCATGTTGAAACGGGCAACCAGCAGATGCCGGAAAGTAGGCTCCGCCATTTTCCCTTCCAGCACGGCAAACACTTTATTTATATCCGTTATGATCTCGTCATTGCAGGTAAGCAAGGCCATATCCGAGTAGACCCGGGCAGTCTTTTCATTAAAATTGCCGGTACTGAGATAAGCGAAATCACGCCGTTTATTTCCATCATCCGGATCTTTCCGGATGATAACCGCCACTTTCGCATGCACCTTCAATCCGGGAATACTATAAATAATACGTATGCCCGCCTGCTCCATCCGTTCAGCCGTACTCATATTATTCTCTTCATCGAAGCGGGCTTTCAGTTCAACAAATACCGTTACCTTCTTCCCGTTCTGCGCCGCACTGACCAACGTATTGATGACGGCCGAATTTTCCGCCACCCGATACTGGGTGATCTTTATCTCATCCACTTTCGGATCGAACGCGGCTTCCATCAGGAAACGTATCAGATAATCGAACGACTGATAGGGAAAATGCAGCAAAATATCTTTCTTCTTCACTGCCCGGAATACGGAACCTTTCTCATCCAGATAAGAAACACGCATAGGCGTCGGAATCTTCTGCTCCAACTCCTTCCCTTTGGGATTGGGCAATTTAGCCAGATCCTGCAAATTCAGGTAACGCCCCCCTACGACCAAGTCATCGCGGGTAATGCCGAAAGCCTCACAGATAAAGGAAAGGAAATCGTCCGGCATTGCCCGGTCGTACATAAAACGGCTCAGGGCACCGATCTTCCGTTTCTTCACTTTCTTCCGGATACTTTCAACGATATTACCTTTTTCATTTTCCAGATAAATATCGGCATCACGGGATATCTTGATACTGTAACAACTGTCAATTATATATCCGGGGAAGATATTCGCCAGGTTCGCACGGATAATATCATCGATAAACATGATGTAGAACTTCCCTTCATGTTGCGGCAACTCTATAAAACGAGGTACCTTGGCATAGGGTATCTTCATCAGTGCATAATGATATTCAGGCGCCTGATCTCCTTCCGGCTTCCGTTTGCTTTTCTTTACCATACGGATCACCAGATACAGACGGCGGTCACGGATAAAGGTACGGATATCCCCCGCCTGTATCATGACAGGCGACAGGAACGGAAAGACCTCCTCATTAAAGAAGTTATGAACGAACTCTTCATGGAATGGTTCAGGTTCGCTTCCCTGATAGAGATAGATATTCTGCCGGTTCAACTCCGGTAATATCTTTTCAGAGAAAATCCGATAATATTCACGTTGCTGGCGGTTTACTTCATTTGTTATCTCGGTCAACACTTCTTCGGCCTCGGCACCGCTTTCTTCGGTAAAATTCTTTTTCATGATCACCCCGCGATGCTCGGCCACACGTATTTCGTAAAATTCTTCCAGGTTGGAAGAATAGATAGACAAGAATTTAATCCGCTCATAGACGGGCAACGTATCGTCTTCCGCCTCGAGTAAAACCCGATAGTTGAAAGACAGCCAACTAACGTCGCGCTTAAAGTATTTATATGAATTCTCCATCGTATTCTATTCTTAGATGCGTAAATATAGATACTTTTGCAGAATAAAAGAAATAGTTATGCTTAAAATAGGACTTCTCTCAGATACCCATGCTTGGTGGGATGATAAATATGCGGAATATTTTGCAGAATGCGATGAAATATGGCATGCAGGAGATATTGGTTCGGACGGGCTGGCAGCAAGGCTCGCTGCTTTGAAACCTTTCCGGGCGGTATATGGAAACATAGACGGGCAATCGCTCCGGTTGGAATATCCCGAAGTGGCTCATTTTAAAGCGGAAGAAGTAAATGTGATGATGACGCATATAGGCGGCTATCCGGGCCGTTACAACCCGGCTATCCGCAAAGAATTGTACGATACCCGCCCGAACTTGTTCATAGCGGGTCATTCGCACATTCTGAAAGTCGCCTTCGACCAATCCCTGAATTGTTTATATATCAATCCGGGCGCAGCCGGCAAAAGCGGCTTCCATCAAGTCCGTACCCTTGTCCGTTTTGTGATTGACGGCAAAAATATAAAAGACCTTGAAGTAATCGAACTGGGTATCCGATAGATACCCAGCTTACTTACCACAGCAGAAACTTTCTGCCAGTAAAATTGTGTTCTGAAGATAAGAGAATTCCTGTTCGAAATATTCACTGAATACACCGGTATGCAGGTTCTCTTCAATTTGTTTGGCTGTCCATAACTTCCCGCCAGCCCGCTTACATTGACCCAACTGTTCCTCCGTACGGAGACAGATCACGTAAAGCGATACCAGATGTTTCACCTTCTCGTTCTCGAACGTATAACGTATCAGAAAACGGGGATTTACATCCTGCTGTTCGGCGAGTTCGCCAACCGATTCACGCACCGTACTTTCAATACTGTGCCTGAACAGTACATAACTATGGAAAGGGTAATCAATCGTATCCGGAGATACGAACGCATCTTTACTCCTTTTCATCAGATAAAGCATTCCGTCATGAATGACGGCAATCCGGACGATCGGATGGTAGTACTTCTTAGGCAACGTGCGGCTGACCGAACGCGCAATACAACCAATAACCTTTCCTCCCTCATTCAACACCGGTAACCACATTTCTTTCTGTAAACTACCTTGCATCAACGATAAACGTACCTGCTCATACAGAATGACCAGTACTCCAATCAATACCCCCAGTTCCCTGTAAAGGAAACGTTCCGCATGTACATTCTGCATCGTATCCGGAAGGATACTGTAAACCAGGATGACAAACAGATGTAATGTATACAAATTCTGGACCAGCTGGGAAACGAAATAGAATTCATTCAGCGTCGTACGCATTAAAGTCCGTTTATAAGTCGGGTGCTTTGAAGTCCTTATCTTCTTTAATACAAAGCGCCGGCTAAAACCGATAAACGCCAGTACTACGACCAACAGCACCTCCGTAATCAACGGAGAATAAATAAACAATACGGGCTCCAGTTTCAAGCAGAGAAAGACGGAATACAATACTAAAGTAATTGCAGAAGGCAACAATAAAAATTGATATACCTTATCCTTACTCAACACCTGATACAGAAAAATACATACAAAACAGAAGGTAACGCCGATAATGAAAGACAACAGATAAGAAAAATAATTATCCAAAAACATAAAAAGCAACAATGGCAATAGACCAATGGCTTGATTGTCTAATCCTTTCTTAACTTTGTTCATACCCTTTCCCCCTTTCTTCGCACTTTAAATATATAACAACCCACTTTGTTAAAAGTTTTGGTAATTAAACATGCTTTTCAGCGTGATAAGAGGAACGGACCAGCGGAGCGCTCTCTACCATGCGAAAACCTTTTTCCAAAGCGATTGATTTATAGACATTAAACTGATCAGGGGTCACGTACTCAGTTACTTGAATATTTTTTCTGGATGGTTGTAAATATTGACCAATTGTTAATACGGAAACACCTGCATCGAGCACATCGTCCATCAGACAGCATACTTCTTCGGGGGTTTCGCCCAAACCAACCATAATACCGGTCTTTGCCGTCGCACCTTGTCCGGCTATGCGGGACAGGACAGCCAGGCTGACATCGTATTTGGCTGCACTGCGAACCTGCGGGCTGATACGCCGCACGGTTTCCATATTATGCGATATAATCTCGGGAGCAGCTTCCACTACCAGATCCACCAGTTCAAGGCGTCCCTGAAAGTCAGGGATCAGGACTTCTACGGTGGTGGCCGGATTTACCTCTTTGATGGTCCGGATGGTATCCACCCAATGTTGGGCTCCCAAGTCGGGAAGATCATCACGATCGACCGACGTTATCACTGCATGTTTTAAGTTCATCAGGCGAATACTTTCCGCCACATTCGCCGGTTCTTTCGGGTCCAGCGGCAGCGGTTTGCCTGTTAGCGTGTTACAAAATCGACAGGAACGGGTACAGATATCGCCTGCAATCATAAACGTAGCAGTTCCCCGGCTCCAGCATTCTCCCATGTTCGGGCATTTTCCACTTGTACAAATGGTGTGCAGACAATGAGACTCAACAATGCTTTTCGTCTTTGTAAACTGTTCGTTCCCACCAAGCCGGATCTTTAGCCAATCCGGCTTTCTCACATGTTCTGACATTATAAGTTATCCAATAAAAAGTTAGACATCCTGGTATACAGATGATAACGGGTATTTCCTCCGTAAATACTGTGATTACGGTCTTTATAAACCTGCATATCGAACTGTTTACCGGCTTGTACCAATGCTTCTGCATAATCCATCGTCTGCTGGAAGTGTACATTATCGTCAGCAGTTCCGTGCACCAGCAACAGCTTACCCTGTAAGTCTTTTGCCAGCCGGATGGGCGATGTTGCAGCATAGCCCGAGAAGTTTTCTTTTGGCGTACGCATAAAACGTTCGGTATATACCGAGTCATAATATTTCCAGTCTGTCGGAGGAGCGACAGCGATACCGGCCTTGAATGTACCGTTACCCACGCTCATCGACATCAATGTGTTGTATCCGCCAAAGCTCCAGCCCCAGATGGCGATGCGTTTTGCATCCACATACGGCAGTTTGCCTAACGCTTGTGCTGCTTCCACCTGGTCTCTGGATTCCAAATCACCCATCCGCAAGTAAGTACATTTGCGGAAGGCTTCACCACGTGCACCGGTTCCCCGGCCATCCACGCTGACTACGATGATTCCGTTCGCAGCCAGGTAATGTTCCCAGTCAAAACCATATTTGTCCAGTACTTGTTGCGAGTTAGGACCACTATATTGTACCATCAACACTGGATATTTCTTCGATTCATCGAAATCGACCGGTTTAACGATCCAGGCATTCAGCTCAATATCAGATGCTGTATGCACCTTGAAGAATTCTTTTTTAGAGAATGATGTATTTGCTAATTTTTCTCTCAAAGCAGCATTATCCTGCAACACACGCAGTACTTTTTTCGACTTCGTTTCGTTGACGGTAATCACTGCGGGAGTATTTGCATTCGAATAATTATTGACGAAATAAGCGTAGTTCGCACTGAAGTCGGCATTGTTCGTCCCCTCTCCTTCCGACAGTTTTGTCTTTACGCCTTTCTGGTCAATCTTATAAACAGAACGACGTAACGGGCTCTCTTCGGCCGATTCATAATATACAACCTTAGTGGCATCGTCATAGCCAATCAGACGGGTTACGTCCCAGTTACCTTTCGTTACCTGGCGTTGCATAACACCCGTCGGAGAATACAAATAAATATGGGAATAGCCATCCTGTTCGCTGACGTAAGTAAACCCGCTCGGATTGAAATGAATGGAAGTCAGCCATTCGGAATCCACATAGCATTTGTTCTCATCGCGAAGAATCAGACGGGATACGCCGCTCTTCGGATTCACATAATACATATTGAAAACATTCTGCTGACGGTTCAACGTCATGACAGCCAACTGGTCGGAATTGGTAGTAAAAGTAATTCTCGGAATATAATAATCACCTTCCACCGGCACTTTCAGTTCTTTGATATCTTTTGTCGCTACGCTATAAGAATGAACCGTTACTTTCGAATTCTTCTCGCCTGCTTTCGGATACTTGAAATTATAATATCCCGGATACAGTCCGTTACCCCACATCTGCATGGAATATTCCGGCACTTCGCTTTCATCGAAACGCACATAAGTCAGATATTCACTGTCGGGCGACCAGGCCATCAGGTTAGTTACAGCAAATTCTT
Organism: Parabacteroides caecihominis; assembly: GCF_023656785.1. Taxonomy (NCBI): domain Bacteria; kingdom Pseudomonadati; phylum Bacteroidota; class Bacteroidia; order Bacteroidales; family Tannerellaceae; genus Parabacteroides; species Parabacteroides caecihominis. The sequence continues at coordinate 48,351 of NZ_JAMOKS010000035.1, read as the reverse complement.
CTTCATATACCCAATCGGTAATACCGTTCAGTATTTTGTTCAGTTCACCGTCTTTGGTAACCTGTACTTCCGTATCATAGTCAAACTTACGAATCCATATATTATTATCCACGACATAAGCACACATGCGTCCGTCCGGCGAATAAGTCGGAATCATCTGCTTGTTCTTCGAATCGGAAACAGGCTTTACATAGTTACGGCGCACGTCATAATCGTATACCATCGCTTTGAAAGAACGACGGTAAATCGGTTCGGTTTCCCGCCAAACCAGGATATGATGGCCGGTACTGCTGATATCGTATCCGTCAAAATCATCGAATGTGGATTCACGGGCAGTCCGGGCATTGAACAACGTGTCCACCGGATTACCTGTACGATAGGAGTATTTGATAATCATACTCCGGTCTTTATTCATTGCTGTATAATGTTCTCCATCCGGCAGCGACCGCATTTCACCAATAGCAGTTACCTGACGGAACTTTCCATCTGTAATTTCTTTTAAATCGACACGTTTGCTCCCGTTCTGAGCAGATACGCTTCCAATTATCGCCAATGAAAGCAAGAAACCAACACCCAATCGTCTCATGAATACTTTTATTTTATTTTGAATAGGCTGCAAAGTTAGTATTTTATCACGGTAAACCGTTCACCATTAAAGGTAAATTATGTACCGGAGCCTGGTTATCCGGGCATTTTATCATTAAATTAACCACCGGACATTGGTCATTAACCATTATAAATTACCTTTGCCCCATGGAAAACGTAAAACCTTATAATGATTTCGGAGATTTCCTGCGGAAAGTATTCCCCTGTAAGGTGCAGAAAATCTCTATAAATGCAGGCTTCACCTGTCCGAACCGCGATGGTTCGAAAGGATGGGGCGGTTGTACTTATTGTAATAATCAAACATTCAGTCCGGAGTATTGCCATACGGAAAAGAGTGTGACTGAACAGTTAGAAGAGGGAATCCGCTTCTTCTCCCGCAAATATCCGGAGATGAAATATCTCGCCTACTTCCAGGCTTACACCAATACATACGATGAACTCAGTTCGCTGAAAGCCAAATATAAAGAAGCGTTATCTTATCCCGGTGTAGTCGGGTTAATCGTCGGAACACGCCCGGACTGCATGCCGGATGCTTTGCTGGATTATTTCACAGAACTTTCCCGGGAAAAGTTCGTCATGATAGAATACGGACTGGAAAGCACACTCGATAAAACGTTGCTCCGCATCAACCGCGGACATACCTATGAAGAGTCGGAAAACGCTATCCGCCGGACAGCCGGACGGGGCATTTACACCGGTGCCCACCTGATTCTGGGTTTACCGGGAGAAAGCCGGGAAGAGATATTACACCATGCCGACCGGTTATCCGGATTGCCCGTAACCACCTTGAAGCTGCATCAACTGCAACTGATTCGCAACACCCGCATGGCCAAAGAATATGCCGAACATCCTGAAGAGTTCCATCTTTATACGGCCGACGAATATATCGACCTGGTAATCGACTTCATAGAAAAATTAAACCCCTCTATTGTGGTAGAGAGGTTTGTATCGCAATCCCCGAAAGAGCTGTTAATCGCTCCCGACTGGGGACTTAAGAACTTCGAATTTACTGCAAAAGTAAATAAGCGTATTGCCGAAAGAAATGCACGGCAAGGACGATTATTTATTCCTTTTTCTTAGGAGCCAGTTCCCCATAGAATGTGATGTTCTGTTTGTTGACAGGCGTCACATTGATTGTCGCGGAGCCATTTGAGAACACCTGCACACTGAATGCAAAGGTATCGTCATCGCTTCGGGTACGAAACTGTATTTGAGCGGTTCCTTTCTTATTAAAAGAACATTGATAATCGGTAATTGATTCTTCGAAACGTAACCCGTCACCGCCACCATAAGGAGCCGAATAAGCCCTTCCGAAATAAGGAAGATAGGAAATAACCGAGTCACCGCGCATTTCCAAAGAGTAGGGAGACGTCAGATTGAGTGAACGTCCTCCCATGGGTATCGCACGATTTACATTTACCGTAAACCGTTTACTATCTATTAATTCTTTCACTTCATTTGCCTTCTGCTCCCGCTTTTCCTTTTTACTTTGAGCATAAAGGGATTGTCCTGCTAATAAAAGGACAATCCCCAATAACCAGAATAACCTAACATTCTTCATAACCTTAAATAAATAACACACATTTTGCTTCTATGTATAAGACAATCTGAACAGACCAAAGGTTTACCTCCTGTTCGTTAAATTAACACAACAAACGGTTAACAAAACATTACTGTTATATTCTATCATCAATTAAAAACCAAAGCACTTGCGTATGTCCGCCAACTTTACGTAATTTGTCTACTCATTTTTCTGAATCAGATTAAACAAATTTATGGAGAAAAAACATCAGTATCAAGGCTTAACCAAACAAGAAGTAGAAGAAAGCAGGCGCCTTCACGGCGAAAATATCCTCACTCCACCAGAGAAAGCCTCTCTCTGGAGTCAATTCCTCGAAAAGTTTAATGATCCGATCATCAAGATTCTGCTGGTAGCATGGCTGTTATCAATGATTATTGCCGGCGTACATTGCTGGGGACCGGAAGCGAAAGGTTTTACCGCTTTCCTGGAGCCGATCGGTATATTCTTTGCCATCATGCTGGCATCCTGTGTCGGTTTCTTCTTCGAACTCAAAGCAAACAAAGCATTCGATGTGCTGAATACCGTCAATGACGATACGCTGGTCAAAGTGATCCGCGAAGGAAATATCTGCCAGGTAACCAAAAAAGAAGTCGTTGTCGGCGACATCGTCGTACTGGAAACCGGAGAGGAAATTCCTGCCGACGGTCATTTACTGGAAGCTATATCTCTGCAAATCAACGAATCGACACTGACCGGGGAACCTATTATCAGTAAAACAACCAACGAAGCCGAATTCGATCCTGAAGCGACCTATCCGTCCAATATGGTCATGCGGGGAACAACTGTTGTCGACGGGCATGGAGTCATGAAAGTCGAACTGGTGGGAGACGCTACCGGATATGGTAAAGTATATGAAGGTTCGCAGATTGAAAGCGACATAGAGACTCCGCTCCAGATACAGCTGAAAGGGCTTGCCGCCGTAATCAGTAAAGGAGGGTATACGGTTGCCGGGCTTACTTTTATTGCCTTGCTGATCAAATTATTACTCGGTTCATCGGGTATGCCGGTCATGGATCTGATCTCCCATATACTGAATATCTTCATGATAGCAGTAACCCTGATCGTAGTTTCCGTCCCTGAAGGTTTGCCGATGAGCGTAACCCTCAGCCTTGCCCTGAGTATGAACCGCATGCTCAAGACAAACAACCTGGTCCGCAAAATGCATGCCTGCGAAACGATGGGGGCGACTACGGTTATCTGTACCGACAAAACCGGTACGCTGACCCAAAACCAAATGCAGGTTTACCAGACCAATTTCTATAATCTCAAAGACCAGAAACTGGGAGACGATGAACTAAGCAACCTTATTAAGGAAGGCATTTCCGTTAACTCGACCGCCTTCCTCGACTTCTCGGAAGAGAAAGTAAAGACATTAGGTAACCCTACCGAAGCAGCTTTATTGCTTTGGCTGAACAGCCAGCAACAAAACTACCTGACATTAAGGGAGGAAGCGCCGGTCATGGACCAGCTGACCTTCTCGACCGAACGGAAATATATGGCGACAGTCGTTAAGTCGCCGCTATTGGGTAAAAAAGTACTGTACGTAAAAGGGGCACCGGAAATTGTACTGGCAAACAGCCAACGTGTAGCCATTGACAACACTTATAAACCGGTAGATGCCTGCAAGGCCGATATTGAAAAACAACTGCTGGATTATCAGAATCAGGCAATGCGTACACTCGGTTTTGCTTATCAGATTATTGAAGACGGACAGGACGAATCGTTCTTCGTCAATGGTCGCCTGCATAATACCGACCTGACCTATCTGGGAATCGTTGCGATCTCCGACCCTGTCCGTGCAGATGTTCCGGCTGCCGTACAAAGCTGTCTGAATGCTGGCATTGATGTAAAGATCGTAACCGGTGATACTCCGGGAACGGCCCGTGAGATTGGCCGTCAGATCGGAACCTGGAAACCGGAAGATACCGACCGCAACATCATCACAGGTCCAGGCTTTGAAGCACTGACCGACGAAGAAGTGCTCGACCGCGTGCTGGATCTGAAAATCATGTGCCGCGCCCGTCCTACCGACAAACAACGCCTGGTACAGTTATTACAGAAGAAAGGTGCCGTAGTTGCCGTAACCGGCGACGGAACCAACGATGCTCCGGCCCTGAAAGCCGCCCAGGTGGGTCTTTCCATGGGAGACGGAACTTCTGTAGCCAAAGAAGCCAGCGACATCACGATCCTGGATAACTCTTTCGGAAGTATCACACGTGCCGTAATGTGGGGACGTTCCTTGTATCGTAATATCCAGAAGTTCCTCTTATTCCAGTTAACCATCAACGTGGCAGCCTGTCTGATCGTATTGTTAGGTTCGCTGTTCGGGACCGAATCACCGCTTACCATCACGCAGATGTTATGGGTAAACCTGATCATGGATACATTTGCCGCCGGAGCATTGGCTTCCCTGCCCCCTAACGAACGGGTTATGAAGGATAAACCCCGCCGAAGCGGAAAAGATGGCGACTTTATCATCACCCGGCCGATGGCATACAACATCTTCGGAGTAGGTATTGCTTTCGTGCTGATCCTAATGGGAGTATTATACTATTTCCATGCACAGACAGGACTGACGCCGCATGACTTGTCATGGTTCTTCAGCTTCTTTGTAATGCTTCAGTTCTGGAATATGTTCAATGCCAAGGCATTTATGGAAGGCCGTTCAGCATTCGCCAACCTGAAAGAGAGCAAGAGCTTCCTGTTTGTAGCCCTGCTTATCCTTATCGGTCAGTATCTGATCGTTACGTTTGGCGGAGAGATGTTCAATGTGGTTCCTTTGTCTTTAAAAGACTGGGGTATCATCATCGGTTCCAGTTCGCTGGTTCTCTGGATAGGTGAAATTGCACGAGGCATCAGCCGGCTTACTAAGAAGTAAGCCGGAATAAACAAATTCAGAGAATAACTTGCTGAGTTTGATTATAATATTTACATTTGCTCAAATAGAAAACAAAAAGATATATGGAAATAGAAATAAAGCACGGAACAGAGACAGTAATCTGTCTTTCCGGACAGCTGGATACACTGAGTTCACCTGATCTGGAAAAAGAGATTACCAATATACTTGAAGGTAATGCGCAAAATGTGGTGCTTGACGGTGGAAAACTCACATATATCAGCAGTGCCGGACTTCGCTTGCTTCTCATTCTGCAAAAAAAGATGAGCCAGAAAGGCGGAACATTTGTATTGAGGAATATCCAGGACAGCATTATGGAGATATTCAAAATAACAGGTTTCTCTTCTTTTCTTACCATTGAATAACAAGATTCAAACTCCGGTAGAATGACCAGCACACTACACATTAAAAATGATCCGGAACAACTTGCGCTCCTGTATGATTTTCTGGAAATGCAGGCCAAGAGTTGCGGAATCGACACAGCACTGCTAATGCAGATAAAGCTGGCAATGGATGAGGCTGTAACAAATGTTATTCAATATGCATATCCCGGTATGGAAGGAGATATAGGCATTGATATGGGGTGCGACAACGGACTATTGAAAATAGTCATAACCGACAACGGCATCCCATTTAATCCTTTGGAAACGCGGGAGCCGGATATTACACTTCCATTGGAAGAACGCCCGATCGGCGGACTAGGCATCTTTTTGGTAAAACAACTGATGACAGATGTCAGATACGAGCGTTCCGAAGGAAAGAATAGATTAACAATGACCAAAGAAATTCAGTAATATGGCCGACTTCGATATAAAAGAGATAGCTTCCCTCAAAAGACAGCTGCGCATCATAGAAAAACTGACGCTGGCAGGTTGGATACTCATTATTGCGGGTTTCTACTATGACTGGGACACAGTTCCCGGCATCATGCTGGTCGTGCAGATCGTTCTTTATATATTAAAGGGACGTCTACGGAAGAAGCTGAAACAAAAAGAATATCTGGCCAAAATAGTGGAAGAACGTACCATCGAACTCCGTATCCAGCGGGATCAGGTACTGAAAGAATCCGAAAAGCTGTCGCAAGCACTGGATGCCCTTGCCAAGGCTCAGGACGAACTGGTACGAAAAGAGAAGCTGGCTACTGTAGGGCAACTTACACAAGGGTTGGTGGACCGTATCCTGAATCCGGTGAACTACATCAATAACTTTGCCGGCCTGTCGGCAAACCTGATCAAAGACCTGAAAGGCAACATCACGGACGAGCAATCTGTCATGACGAAAGAAATCTATGAAGACAGCATCGAAATACTCGACATGATAGAAGGCAACTTGCAAAAGATCAATGAACATGGCTGCAACACCGTCCGCATTGTCAAAGCGATGGAAGAGCTGTTGAAAGACCGGCATGGCGATGTGACTTCGACCGACCTGTGCGACCTGTGCAAAGTAAACGTCGATGTCCTTAACAAACTATTCAAAAAAGAAATTGAAGAAAATCAGATACAGATACATATAGAATGCCCCGAAAAGCCGGTCATGGCTGAAATTAATATCGAACAGATGAACAAGGCACTGGGCAGCATTCTTAAAAACAGTATTTATGCATTGCTCCGTAAACTGCAAAAACAAAGTTTCTCTCCTTTTATTACTATAAAACTGGAAGAAAGAGGCAACAATACCGTATTTATCAGTATCTATGACAACGGGATCGGTATCGAAGACAGTATCAAGGATAAGATATTCGAACCATTCTTTACAACCAAACCTTCTGCCGAAGCAGCCGGTGTCGGGTTGTATCTCTGCCGTGAAGTTATCCTCAACCACCAGGGTTCGATCCTGGCAAAAAGCGAAAAGGATAACTATACTGAATTCTTAATTACAATTCCTATCAGTCAAAAAAGGATTAACAATGAATGAGAACACCCAAAAAGAAATTGAGAGGCTGAGGAAACAGATCAGCCAGCAGGAGAAGATGGCTTCACTCGGATTATTGAGTGCCGGCATTGCACATGAAATACAGAATCCTCTTAATTTCGTGATCAATTTCAGCAAAGTTTCGCAAAAGTTACTAAAGGATATGCAGGAAGTCCTGGATGAACTCGGGGACGCATTACCGGAAGACTCAGTCGAAGAGATCAAAGAGATCATGTCTGACCTGGAAGGTAATATGAGCAAGATAGAGGAGAACGGCAACCGGGCTTCGGGAATTGTGCGCGGTATCCTGCTTTATTCACGCGGCAAAGACGACGAATATATCCCGACCGACCTGCATCAGCTGACCAAAGAATATGTATGGCTTTCTTACCATGCGGTCAGAGCAAACAACAAAAGTTTCAATGTCGCGATACAGGAAGAGTATGCCGACGACCTGCCATTGGTAAAAGTTATTCCGCAGGATTTCAGCCGCGCCATACTCAACCTGATGAACAATGCCTGCTACGCCGTGTTCAGCAAGTCGAAAGAGATAGCCGATGCAACCTATCAGCCAACCATCAGGATATGCCTGAAAAAAGAGGGTGACCGTATAAACCTGAGCATAGAAGACAACGGACAAGGAATTTCGGAAGAGACAAAAAAGAAACTCTATACGCCTTTCTTCACGACAAAACCGATCGGTGAAGGCACCGGCCTCGGATTGTCGATCACTAAATCGATTATCGAACAAAAACATAACGGTACGATCGGGATGGATTCACGCCCCGGCGAATATACCCGTTTTACCATTTCTATTCCTATCCAACAATAACAGAGACAAAAGTCATGGCTATAAAAATATTAAGTGTAGACGATGAATTAGACCTGGAAAGGTTGCTTACCCAATATTTCCGTCGCAAGATAAAGAAAGGAGAATATGAATTCTATTTTGCGCACAACGGACTGGAAGCACTTCAACTGATGCTTGTCCAACCGGATTTCGATGTGATATTAAGTGACATCAATATGCCGGAAATGGACGGACTGACCTTGCTTGCCAAAATCAACGAAATGCAAAATCCGGCTCTAAAATGCATCATGGTTTCAGCCTACGGAGATATGGACAATATCCGTAGTGCCATGAACCAGGGAGCATTCGACTTCACGACCAAACCGATCAATCTGGAAGACCTGGAACGTACGATCGAAAAGGCAGCCGAACAAATATCATTCATCAAAAAAGCACAGCAGGAGCATTCGCAACTGGAATCCATCCGTAACGACCTTCACATCGCCCAGGAGATTCAGCAAACGATCCTGCCGAAAACATTTCCTCCGTTTCCCGAACTGAAAACGTTCGATATCTATGCCTATATGAATGCGGCAAAATATGTGGGAGGCGACTTCTACGATTTCTTCCGCATAGACCAGGACCGTTTGGGATTTGTTATTGCAGACGTTGCCGGCAAAGGTGTCCCGGCTGCCATCTTTATGGCGATCAGCCGGACTGTCATCCGGACAATTGCACTGACGGAAAACTCGGCAGCCATGTGCATGCAACGCTCAAATACTTTCCTTTGCCAGGAGAACGTTAATGAAATGTTCGTAACAGCATTTTACGGAATACTGAACCTAAATACCGGTCTTGTTACATATTGTAATGCCGGTCATAATCCTCCGGTTCTAATGAAGGCAGACAACACGGTTGTATCAGTTCCGCTCACAAACGACTTTATATTGGGTGGTGTAGAAAACATGACTTATCACGAAAAGACATTGCAGTTATCGCCCGGCGACAACCTGCTGCTCTATACGGACGGAATAACAGAAGCGATGAATAGCTGCCACGAACAGTACAGCGAAAAACGTTTGCTGGAAAACTGCCGGGAGTTGATCGGAAAGAGTCCCAAAGAAATTGTAGACAGAATAACGGAAACGGTAGGAAAATTCGTTGTAGGAGCCGTACAATCAGATGATATCACCTTGTTGTCTATTACCTATCAGGGATAAAAGACTTCCACAGAATAATAAAAAGGAGATGCCCCGGTCGGAACATCTCCTTTTTTATATACATTATATATATGTACTTATTTCAGTAAAGCATCACGGATACCCATAATCTCTGCATTAGCAGCTCTGGCATCCTGGATAGTTCCGACTTTTTCCTTCAACGGGCTGATAGTTGTACCCAACTGTTGCAGGTCAGGATAGTAAGAAGCCAGGTCGGCTACTACTTCTTCCAGCATAGTCACACGTTTCAGCATATTCTCAGAAAGTCCGGCAGATGTAGCATCCCCTTTGATAACCAATGTCGGGTTGGCAAGCAGACAAGCATATTCAGCAGAAGAGGCACCTAAGATTTCAATCTGTACATCAATCTTGTTTTCGGCAGCCATCTTGCCGATGATCTTATCTTCCTGTGCATTCATGAAAGCCTGCAACTGTTCTTTGGTTGCATCTTTCGGAGCTTCCTCTTTCAGTATATCGAGTACAAAAGAAACATTCAAGTCTGTAGCCAGTTTTACAATGGCTCCTTCTACTTCTGCAGTAGGCTGACTGATCGCTTTCAATACATTGTAATCAGCCATATACATACCGAGTGCACGCGCTTTTTGTGTAGCAGTACTTAGTTCGGCAGCTTTAGCAACAGGCAACATATAAGTTAAATCACCCACTTTTACCTGAACTTCACCGCTGGACAAACGATAAGGAATTTCTGACTCCGGCATATCAGCCAGGAATTTAACAGTTTCCTGTTTTACTTCTTCGGTTAACAAATCTTTCGGTGCTTTACCTGCTATAACGGCAGCTTCTTCCGTCTTTTCGGCTTCATTTGATTTTTTAGCTCCGTTGCAGGAAATCATGCCCACCATTAATGCGGCTATTGCAAGCACGCTTATTACACTCTTTTTCATGTTACTTTATTTAATAATTTATATTCCAGCTTTTTTATTCTTCTTTCAGACGTCCCGGAAACTCTGCGAATATAGCGATAATAGCTAATAATGCAAAGAAACCTATAATCAATAAATTAAAATTATAGGTAGAAATTAACATACTGCCCAGTTTTTTCTCATAAGAATAGAAAGGAGCCCTGCCAAACGGATTATCCGGCACTATATAAATCTGACCGACGGCCGGATAGATACGATTCCCGTGCTCTTTATAAAAGTTACGGCTACCGGCTCCCATAACCAGGTCTTCGATAGCTGAATTATGATACTTTTTCTTCTGTTCGGTTACCCATTCACTCCCTTTTTCACGTATATCCTTTTCCTGTATCTGATCCAGATAAGCCGTAAAGTTACGAGCACGCTCGTGCAAAGCCGAATCTACCTTATCCAGATACGACAGAAAACTTTCACCTTCACTACGGGGAGCGATACGGGCGGCACGTCCCAATACGGCAAGTTCATTTTCTACCGTCAGACGTTTGTCCGGATCATCTTTTCCCTCCAATTGTTCAGCCAAGCGACGCACTTCTTTCGAATGTATATTTTCATAATACTGCGCCAGATATTTTTCCCGCTCTATCGGGAAGTAAGCCTGATTGTAAGCATTATCGGCAAATTGCTCTACCATCAAGGCCTCGAAAGCCCAACGCGAAGGGATAATATCACCGATCAACGGGACCTTATTTTCCTTTGAAGCACTGGTATTCAAATCATCAAACTTGATAACCAATCCGCAAAGCAATATCTGCGGGATCAATAGAAGAGGAATGGTTATATAGATCGCAACGACAGAGTTCATCGACTGTGACAAAATCAGTCCCGTCAGGTTTGCTAGAAAAGAAGTTATCCAAAGAATGCTCCACCAGACACCAAACATCTCCCATCCTACCCCTATGATCGTATTTCCCACTAAAATAAAAAGTAAGGACTGAAATCCGGATACTCCCAGCAGGTAAACCATTTTAGATGTAAGATAGCTGCTACGGCTTAACCGGAGGAAATGTTCCCGCTTCAGGACAGGCCGGTCTTTTATAATCTCTTCGGCACTTATACTTAATCCCATAAAGGTGACCACAATAACCGACATAAAGATATAAGACACAAAATTCTTGTTAGCCAGCAAAGTATATTCGTCACCATCGACATACCGGGTAAGCAAAGCAACGATCAGCGCCAGCAACGGAGCTTCGAGCAACGTAATTGCCAGATATTGCTTATTAACCAGTTTTGTCCGGATATTCCGTTCCAGGAAAATACAAAACTGTTTGAACCAGGTCGGTTTTTTCTGCTTGCTGTCAGGCAGTTCCTTCTCCTCAACCGGTGTATAGGACGGACGCGACGAAATATATTTCTCGTGCCATTCTTCAGGTGTAAACTTCCGGATGTTCGTCTGGTTTCCGGAGTCATCGATCTTCTTCGAGTCGATAATATTCAGAATCAGTTCCGGATTCACATTCCCGCAGGTACTGCAAACACTGATATCCGGATCGGTATATTTAGCTGCTTGCTTGAAATAAATAATCGCTTCGATCGGATTTCCGTCATAAATGGGATAACCTCCCCGGTCCAGTAACCAGAGACGATCGAATAATTTATAGATTTCAGATGATGGCTGGTGGATATTGACAACGACCAGCTTTCCCCGGTGCGTCTGTTCTTTCAGCAACATGATAACCTTCTCGGAATCCGATGAAGATAACCCGGAGGTCGGCTCGTCCAGATACAGGATAGCCGGTTCACGGATCAGTTCAAGGGCTATATTCAACCGTTTCCGCTGTCCCCCGCTGATCGTTTTACGGATGGGGGAACCAACTTCCAGGTCTTTTATCCCTTCCAGGTCCAATTCTTTCAATACATTTTCGACCCGCGCTTTGATTTCCTGATCCGAAAGACGGGCAAAACAGAGACGTGCCGTGAACCAAAGGTTCTGATACACGGTAAGTTCTTCTATCAACAAGTCGTCCTGCGGAACAAAACCGATCAACTGACGGGCTTCGGGAGCATCCAACGGATAACCGTTCACCGTAATAGTACCCTCATCGGGACGGATATTCCCGTTCATGATACCCAACAAAGTAGATTTACCGACTCCGCTTCCTCCCATTATCGCGACCAACTGGCCCGATTCCAGGTTAAAAGAAAAGTTATGCAAACCGTTGGTACTATTCTTAAAAGTAAAGTTCAAATCTCTACCGTTCAGGAATATGGCTTCCTTCCGTTCATTCTTATTATATACGGTCAGCAGATCACTGTAATAAACCGGAAGAAACAACGGTCCCTTCAACACGCTACTATGCTGCCAGGCATAAAAGATACCCGGCGACAAAGGAATATCGTTCATGAAAACGACACCTGAACCATAGTAAGTAAAGATTTGCTTGTCAAACCGCCGGATAAAGAGTACACGAATAAAACCGTCCATCCCTTTACGAGTGATATGATTCCCTATGGCGGCCTCCTCTCCACTGATAGTCAATAAAGAAGAAGATGGCTTTCCGGTAATAAAAGCAAGTATATCGTCAAACTCTTCTTGCGGAATAGCAAAAATATCAGCCACCAGATGAAAGAGTGGCAAATGATTCTCAAACTCTTCCGAGTTCGAATAGGCGAACTCCACAAAGCGGACCAGAAGAAGCAACTGTTCTTCCGCCACCAGCTTCACCTTCATCTGTTCACAGATATTGCGTATCACATTCTCCTTATCTACAGGAAAAAGCGGATCATCGTACATGCTGCGCAACTCACTGTATAACTCAATATACTCTTTATGGGAACGGACACCGAAATGACTGGATAAATAGAAATGAACTGCACGGCTCGCCTGTTGTTCTTCGATACGTACAGCCGAAGCAAAGACAGCAAACAGATTCAACAAACCGTTCAGAATGGTCTCATTCATATATAATAATAATTTACAGGCAAAGATAAAATTTAATATGCTAATATGTCCCCTTTGGCAGAGTTAAAATGCTTTATTCTGAAAAAGAGGTGTCAGCAACAAGAATCACCAAAGGATTAGCATATCCGCCAAAGGGGACGTCCTTGAAGGGGGGCGAATAACACGCAATGATTGAACTCATTCCTTATTATTATCTACAACATCCACAACACTAGGAATAATTTTCTATTTATCAATTAATTACAATATGGTTGCAGATAAAAAAACATCTACAACAACAGGACGGCATCTACCACTATTTGCCACCTTTCAAAGACTACATGCAATCATCTTACACTTGTGAGGTATTACCATTATCTCTATGTCCATTACTGCTGTCCGGTATGGCTTATTTGTTTTTATGCTGTCTAAACCTTTGTTTTGTGCGTAGAAAACAAAAGTTTAGACAGCACAAAACAAAAGTTTCCTCCGCAAGAAACTTTTATTCATCCCTACCCCTTTCTCCATCGAAAAGCAAAACAATGCATAAAGTGGTAGATAGAAGATGATAATTGTAGATATTCTGTCACCTGCAACCATCACATAAGATACTTATTTATAAAACATTCAGGAGTAAATTGTAGATATTGTAGATACTATAGACTATTTATTTTTTTCTGAGAAAGTATTTTGATTTTAGGATATGATTCACTATTTGTCAGTTTTGAACTATCCGATTATTGACCGGTTGTAACTGGCTCCCCTCTCGAGAGGGGAGCCAGTTACAACCAGTCAATAAACAGATAATTGTACTTAAACTTCCTTACCCAACTGAAACGAGTAGCTGGCATGAGAATTATTGGTGGGAAGATGAATCTGAAGAAGATCACTTCAGATAGTTATTATATATATTTGTCTCATTAATCAATTAATAATATGGCAAGAACTGTAAATTATTCAAAGAAAATCGGCCATAATCTTTTGTTTTTTGGGACAAACGCTGCGACAAACTAAATGCCTATACACAGGTAAATTGTCGTTTTTTTAAAAGATTGCACGCTAAGAAAAAGAAAACAGCGACCATTAAGTCGCTGTTTATGTTACTATTAAGAAGAGAGCCGAAAGCCGGACTCGAACCGGCGACCTACGCATTACGAATGCGTTGCTCTACCAACTGAGCTATTTCGGCAACTTTATATATTACTTTGCTACTTGTTTTTCAATCCGGGCGCAAAGATAAAAACTCTATTCGACATCTGAAAGAAGTTTTGTCAAAAAATCATCTAAATCTGCATCTAAATCTTTCAACAGCGGATCATCTGCCCGTAATACTTCATCATCGAGGAAGAGAAGTTCCTCTATTACAACAAAATCCTCATCCGTCAGACTGATAGAGAAAGGTTTCATGATATGGGGACTTTCAAAAACAGTTTTCGCAACTAAAAGAGTCAGCACAGATTTTACGGTGTTGGCTACCTGTTTATTGAATTGCTCTTCTTCACAAGGACAACCTACCCAATCAAAGACGATAACCTTATCCAGTAACCGTTCATCTTCATCATAGATTTGCAGTTCTCCGCTTTCAGCATCCGCCTGAACATATAAATCGCTGTAATAGCCGTTAGAATCTTCAGCTGTCAGCTTACCGATAGCAGAAGTAAATGTTGTCTCCAGGACAGACTGAATCTTTGCATTATTTGCACTCATAACTCTTTTTTTATTCTTTTTTCGAATCGTCTGTCAAAAGTAATAATAATTCGGAGAATATATGATATTATTCACCAAATTGCATGTTAAGTTTTTTATCGGAACGGATACGGTTGCGCAACACTTCTATATAAAGTGCTAACAGTTTAGTATTCTTACCGTCCTCACCTTCGCTTTTCTTAAATAATTCGTATGATTTATTTGCCCATTCATAGGCCTCGTCCAGGTTGGTCTTCATTTCATTGCCCAACGCCAGATTGGAAGCAGCTTTGGCTTTGGCTTTCGGACTGTTCGATTTTTCATAGAGATGCATCCAGTGTTCAGCTGCCTTATCCCATTTTTCTGATTGCGCATAGGCAGAAGCCTCTTTCCAACGGGATCCCATAGCATTATAATACCAGCGCGTTTCGCTATTCCAGTGAGGTACAAAATTAGGACTGGCCTTCGCTCCAATGTATTCGGCTGAAGCACGTAAAGCATTTTCGGATGAAGGTAAATATCTGTCAAGAAGGATCAGATTCGGTGCGTCTTCCATAAAGAAAAGGCTGTCAGCCACATAGACAGTAGCTAAGGGATTCGGCCTGTTGGGAAGGTAACCACGCACAACACCGGACATTTTCACCTGGATCTCTCCTTCCACATAACCCTCAGCAAAAGCCACCACATTTTTCCTGGACTCAAACAACATCCGGTCCAGGGAAATTACTGCATCCGATCCGGTTTCGTCACATAATGCCTGTACCTGATCCTGAGTCAATTTTTTATCCTCGTAATAAACATCATCTTTGCGGACAGCATCGTGATAGAGAAGAACGTCATTAAAATAGGACATATCTGCCATCGACCTGCCCAGTCCGCGACAAACGTCAAACAGGGCACTGTCGGCTTTCACCTTACAAGTATCCACCTTGTCACCAAACAGGTTGAACTCACACCCGACATCATCCGGCTGAGGAACAGCGTTATTCACAACAAGAATCTTTCCTACACTTTTCGGAAATGTTATTTCGGCAGGGTTGTAAGTATCAATACCCACATAGCTAACAGAACTACAGGATGCCAATAAGCAAACACTCAATAAACAATACGCAACTCTCATCACTTTTCACTATTAGAAGGAGGCGCAAAAGATTGCGCCTCTAATTATACAATATCACTCACCGCCTTGAAATAGCCGATCGATTCAGCTATACCCAGGAAAGGATCTTTCATATCCTTTTCATATTCAAGGCTACACATTCCGGTATAGTTCACCTCACGCATCATTTTCATCAGCGCAGGGAAATCAATCTTTCCACGACCGATTTCTATACCGGCACCTGCTTTCGACGAATCCGTCACGTCCTTGATATGCATATCAAACACACGGGTATGATATTTTTTCAGGTCGGTAACCGGGTTACATCCGTTACGCAGGTCATGACCGATATCCAGACACATTCCGATACGCGGATCCAGGTCTTTCGTATGTTCCCATACATCTGTTGCATCCGGATATGTTTTAATATCGGGCCCATGCAAATGGATCGCATAGTGGAAGTCATACTCTTTCACTTTCTTATCCACATAAGGAAGCAATTCGTAATTGGGTACGCCCACAATCAACTTCACCCCTACGCGTTTCGCATACTCGAAACCACGGTCAATTTCCGCTTCACTCTTCATATATATAGGACCAACAGCATAGCCGGTAACATTATGAGCAGCACATTTCTCATGAAATGCCTTGATCTGTTCTTCGTTACTATCCAGCGGCAGATGGAAATCCTTAATGCAAAGATAATGAATATCGAGTCTCTGCAATGTCTTCAGAGTAGTATCCAAATCAAAATTAACAAATGTATAACCAGCCATCCCCAAACGCCAGGGGTTTATTGACTTCGCCGCCTTTGGAATGATCCGGTCCGGCAAACCGGCTTTTACTACGCCTGCCGATCCTAACAATAATGCACCGGCAAGTCCTTGTCTAAAAAATTTTCTTCTAGAATTCTCCATGGTATAATTATGTAAATAATATGTTACGGCTTTTTCAATGGCAACACAACCGTAAAAACAGAGCCTTCGCCAAACACGGAAGAGACACTGATCGTCCCGCCCATTTGCGTAATAAGACCTTTACAAATTGCTAACCCCAGTCCTACCCCTTTACTCCAGTCATTCAGTTGAACGAAGCGGCTGAATATCTGCTCCAGTTTATCTTCAGGAATACCTTCACCCGAATCTTCCACCGAGAAGATGACATCAGCTTCCGTCACCTCATAACCAAACCGGATAAAACCTTTTTCCGTATGCTTAATCGCATTGGTCAGCAAGTTAGTAAGAATTTGCGTAAGACGGTTACGATCGGTATAAAAAAGTTGTGGCGGGCACTCATTTAATTCCAATTTAACGTTCTCCGGCATCCTGAGTAGTATTACATTATATATCTCTTTCACCAGGACAGGAAGATCATGGTTGGCATAACTGAGCGCCATAGTGTTGGATTCTATCTTCGAAATATCAAGGACATCCGTGATCAGACGCTGAAGCAGTTCATTATTACTTTGGATAATATCAGCATATTCCTGGCGGGTTTCCAGATCATCCTCATCGACCAACACCTGCGAAAAACCGACAATCGCATTCAGCGGAGTACGTATTTCGTGATTCATATTCGCCAGGAAAGCAGACTTCATCCGGTCGGCCTCTTCCGCCTTCTCTTTTGCCAACTTCAATTGTTGACCATACCGATGACGGCTGTACGATATATATCCCAGCAAACAGCACAGAATTAGCAGGAAAGCGGCCCCGCCTCCCATTTGAAGCAGATGAGAATGAGCCTGTGCTACTTCCAGATCCATTTGCCTGTTTTTCAACTCCAACTTATCCACCTCATGCTGCGTTTTCATTTCCGCCAGTTCCTGATAAAAATGTACTTTGGATAATGAATCATTCAAAAATGCATATTCCTTGTAAGCTAATGAGGCAGCCCTATCCCTTCCACTTTCCAATAAGACATCAGCTCTATGCTGCAACATCTCAAGATATCCCAGCATCGTTTTCCGTTCGCGCCAGACAGGTAATAAGGAATCGTAAATGGCTAATGCCTTGTTATACTGTTTGCTTTGCTTATAATAAGCTCCGTAAATCGTCTGTAACTCATTCTTATAGCTATACATTCCATACTTCCGGATATATTCCTCCGCTTTCTTCAAATGCGCCAGTGCTTCCGGGAGTCTGTCCATGGCTATATATAGTATAGCGTAATGCCGATGTACCACATACTCCAAATAATAGACAGGATTTTCAATATCCAAAGATTCTACTCCTTTCTCCTTACATATTTTCACGTAATCATCCAGGCGACTGGTATACTTCATTTTCATCTCCAAATTCGTCGCTTTATTCATCAACTGCCGGATAATATTAATACGTTTGATCAATGGAGCATTCCTCATTTCCATACTATTCAAAACCTCCTCATACAAAGCAACGCCTTCTTCTTCCAAATTATTAGATAAATAAAAATCCGCCAATGCTTGATTGCCCATCTCCACACCTTCTTGGAATTTCAAGGCTCCGGCTTCCTTTTTCAGACTGGAGACATATTTTAAAGCTTCTTCATTTTTCTTACTGCGGGTTAACAGATAAATATACCAGGCTTTCATCCGGAAATACTCGACTAACCTTTTCTGTTCCAAGAATAAAGGTAATGCCTTTTGCATCCAGAAATACATACTGTCGGGATTTTTAGCATAATAATAGCGCACATAACAGAACATAGCATTCGCTTCCTGATAGCTATCTTTCTGACGTCTAGCCTCTTCCAGCAAACGGGTAGAATATATAAAACCAACCTGTTGCTGAACATGCTTCTGTGCCAAAGTATAAAGAGTGTCGAGCGACAACGTTTCTTTATTCTCTTCAGCGGCGTTTAATGTTTCCGGGGTGCAGTATCCCCAAAGAAAACAAAAACTGATAAACAGTATTCCCCTTAATACCCTCATTTCTTACAAACCTAGCATACATATCAAGGCCTGCAAGTTAGCAAAAATCAAATAGATTATACCTTTTTATAAAAGATAAAAATAAAAAGTCCCATATTTGTCTGATTCAGAACAAATATAGGACCTATAACAGGGTAAAATAGCGTTTTACTTCTTCAAAGCGGCAATGCTTTCTTCGATCGACTTGATCTTGCTTTCGGCATCCGCCTGTTTCTTGCGTTCCATTTCGATCACTTTTGCAGGAGCTTTGCTTACAAAACTTTCGTTACTTAGCTTCTTCTGTACGGAAGCAAGGAACCCCTGCTGGTATTTCAGTTCTTCAGCCAGTTTTGCCAATTCTTCTTCCACATTGATCATATTGCCCAGAGGAACAGCATATTCAGTTGTACGAACCAGGAAAGAAACAGCACCGGCCGCTTTATCGTCAGTCTTTGTAATTTCAGACAGGTTACACATCTTGGCAATAACCGGATTGAAAGCATCATTATGATCGCCTAAAACCTGTAAAGCCAATGTATCCTTGTTCGGAATATTTTTCTGCAAACGAATAGTACGGACACCGCTAACAATTTCTTTCACTACATCAAAAGCATCCAGGTACGCGTTATCGACCGGGGCTACTTCCGGCATCAACGCCACCATCAAACTTTCACCTTCCTTGCGCGGTTCCAATGCCTGCCACAATTCTTCCGTAATGAACGGCATGAACGGATGAAGCAAACGAAGCAAGGCATCGAAGAAACCGAGTGTCGCATCGTAAGTCACCTTATCGATCGGCAACTGATAACCCGGCTTGATCATTTCCAGATACCAGGAAGAAAATTCGTCCCAGAACAATTTATAGATCATCATCATTGCCTCACTCAAACGGTATTTGCTGAACAGGTCGTCCACTTCGGCAATCGTCTTGTCCAACTGTATCTTAAACCACTTAACAGCAGTTGCCGATGCTTCCGGCTGTGGGATCTTATCATCTACCGTCCAACCTTTGATCAGACGGAAGGCATTCCATATCTTATTATTAAAATTACGTCCTTGTTCACACAATGCCTCATCGAAAGGAATATCGTTACCGGCAGGTGCAGCCATCATCAGCCCCATACGGACCCCATCGGCTCCATACTGTTCGATCAGTAACAGCGGATCGGGAGAGTTTCCTAATGATTTCGACATCTTACGTCCCAGTTTGTCACGAACGATACCGGTAAAGTACACATTCTTGAACGGCATATCTTTACGGTATTCATAACCAGCCATAATCATACGGGCAACCCAGAAGAAGATAATATCCGGTCCTGTCACCAGGTCGCTGGTCGGATAGTAGTAATTGATTTCTTCGTTATCCGGATTATTGATACCGTCAAACAAAGAGATCGGCCACAACCAGGAAGAGAACCAGGTATCCAGACAGTCGTCATCCTGACGCAGATCGGCCATTGTCAATGCCGGATTCTTCTCTTTTGCCAGTTCCAATGCTTTTTCTGCTGTCTCGGCTACTACATAACCACCTTCCGGCAGATAATAAGCCGGGATACGGTGTCCCCACCATAACTGACGACTGATACACCAATCCTTGATGTTTTCCATCCAGTGACGGTACGTATTCTTGAACTTAGGCGGATAGAATTTAAGTTCGTCATTCATAACCGGTTCCAAAGCAATCTGAGCCAGATGTTCCATTTTCAGAAACCACTGCATAGACAACTTCGGTTCGATAGGAACGTTTGTACGTTCAGAATAACCGACTTTGTTTTCATATGCTTCTACTTTTTCCAGCAGGCCGGCTGCTTCCAAATCTTTCTCGATCTGCTCACGAACATCAAAACGATCCATACCGATATATAAACCGGCTGCTTCGCTCAATGTACCGTTATCGTTGAAAATATCGATAGATGGCAAGTTGTATTTCTCACCCAGCATATAGTCATTTACGTCATGCGCCGGAGTTACCTTCAGACAACCTGTACCGAATTCGATATCTACATAATCGTCTTCGATAACCGGGATCACGCGGTTTACCAGCGGAACGATCACCTTCTTACCTCTCAGGTGCTGGTTCTTCGGGTCGTTCGGATTGATACACATGGCAGTATCGCCCATGATCGTTTCCGGACGGGTGGTTGCAACAACAGCATAACCGTCTTCACCTTCGATCTTATAACGGAGATAATATAATTTACTATGTTCTTCCTTATAAATTACTTCTTCATCGGAAAGAGCAGTCAGAGCTTTCGGGTCCCAGTTTACCATACGTACACCGCGATAGATCAGTCCTTTTTCAAACAGGTCTACGAATACTTTCAATACGCTTTCCGAACGTTTTTCGTCCATCGTGAAAGCCGTACGGTCCCAATCGCAGGAAGCACCCAGTTTGCGCAACTGTTTCAGGATAATACCTCCATGTTCTTCTTTCCATTCCCAGGCATGTTTCAAAAATTCGTCGCGGGTCAGGTCCGTTTTCTTGATGCCCTGCTGAGCCAGTCTGTTTACAACCTTCGCTTCAGTAGCGATAGAAGCATGGTCGGTGCCCGGTACCCAACAAGCATTTTTCCCAAGCATGCGGGCACGACGGATCAGGATATCCTGAATGGTATTGTTAAGCATGTGTCCCATATGAAGTACGCCGGTGACGTTAGGGGGCGGAATGACGATTGTGTACGGCTCACGGCCGTCTGGTTTCGACTTGAAGAAGCCGTTATCCAACCAATACTGATACCACTTTCCCTCTACTTCGGCGGGGTTGTACTTACTTGCAATTTCCATATTGTTTTGTTCTAATTATATCCTTATTAAACATAGGCCAACCAGCCTGTTATTTTTGATTTGCAAAGGTACAAAAAATATTATCATATAGCATGTTCCGCCTATAAAATCAGGATACATCAATCGTTGATCCCTACACCGAACTGCGTCTGTTGCCTTTCAACATCTTTCACTTTCAATTGATTTAATTCTTTACGTAAACGTTCGTTCTCCCTTTCCAGATCACTTTTGTTAATGGAAAGATTAACTACAGAGCGGGATTGTCCGGATAAGGATAACTCTTTCTGTGAGAAAACTTCTTTTTGATCATTTGCTACACTTTCAAACTCCAGTATCCCCTCCAACGGACGTGACAGCCCCGGATTTTGCATGGAAGCACTGATTTTGATTTTACCCGACTTTGTTGTCGATTGTACCAGGACCGGAGCAGAACCCCAAACGACCGGACACGGATTGGTACCCACGGAAGCATCTCCCAGCAAACGTCCCTCACCTGCTATCTCAAACCGGATAACTGAATTATTCAAACGTTTTACCGTTCCGCGCTTATCTACGATTTCGGCAATAACAGTTACCACATCGGAGCCATCCGCTTTCAAAGGAACCTGCTCATTGTCCAGACGAAGAGAAATATGATCAGCCTGACCGGACGGATAGCGTTTATCACTCACTACAACTTTCCCATCTATCAATCCCTCGGCCAGCAGATACGCATCATCCTGCCTTCCCGAACGTGCCATCGCTTTCCATTCCATAAAATGAAATGCATCCGCAAAAGTTATTATAGGAGACGGCATGCCTTTATGATCAGGATCTTTCTTATAAATATATTCTTTTCCACTCTTGAAGACTGTTAAACGTACTTCATCACAATTGGAATACACAGTCACATCTTTCGGTGAAAAAGGTGTAAGTTCATGTGCTATATAGATCATCGGTCCATTATCCGTAATCAAATCGCTTTTTTCCGGAGAACGCTGCGACATAAACATATAATAAGACGCTTTCGGCTGGCGAAATGCATCCATAATTCCGCCATAAAAAGGATCGGCATGATAACCGCGCTGATGATCGAACGAATGCCAGAAACAGGCACCGACAATCTGGTCGGGTTTATTGCAGATCGTTTCATAACATAAAACCGGATAATCCTTTACATAAGACGGATTCGCATAATGCTCCGCCTGAAGCAGCATCGGTACTTCTCCCCATCCGCGTGCTACACGGCTATCCGAGTTCTGGGCATTCCAATCGTCGACATTATCTCCCCATTCACGAATGAAATAGGTTTTATCTGTCCGTAATTTCGATTCGACCGGACGCAATAACAAGGAATAATAATGATCTCCAGCCGCCCCGTCATCACAAGCCGCAATACTATAAGGATACGGATATTCTTCCAGGCAAATATCCAATGCCTTTTTGGCAAAATCCTCCGGATAATGGGTTTCATTCAGGATTGGTTCCCAAAAGAACAAAGAAGCATGATTACGATGTATACGGATCATATTCCGTATATCCGAATAAAGGCGTTCTCCAAAGACCGGTTCTTTATTCCAGAATTGCCAACCCGGAACTTCAACCAGCGCAAACAAACCTAATTCATCACAGGCATCCATAAAAGCCGGGTCTATCACATAATGGGTTCGAATAACCTTCAAACCCGCATCACGCAACTTCTTGGCATCCCTCCACTGCATCGAATTCGGTAAAGCATTACCTAAAACGGCAAAATCCTGATGCCGGTTCGTCCCCATTATCTTTCCTTCGTAAGGTTTGCCGTTTATCCACAGGCCTTCCGTTTGCCTGAATTCTATACTTCTGATACCCACTCTCTGACGATAACCGTCCACAACCTGGTCATTAGCACCTTTGACCATCACTTCCAAATCATATAAATAAGGATGATCGGGACTCCATAAAGAAGGTGCGTTAATTTTCATTGAACCAACAGCATACGAAGCATTTCCCCTCTTCACAGTCAACTTCTTCGATACACGCCTGACAAGTTCACCTGATTTCTTTTTCAACTCAAAAGTAACCGTAACATTTTTATCGTTTGCCGAATTATTGCGGATATGGGCTTTCAGGTTTACAAGGGCACTTTTTTCAGATACATCTGCGTAAGAAACGAACAAACCTCCTCCTGCCACTTCATCCTCATAATTCGCATTGGTTATAAACACGTCATTATGTGCAACCAGCCAACAATCACGGTAGATGCCACCAAAATAAGTAAAGTCCAGTAGATTTTGCGGTTTACCGACCGGATAAGAAGGGTCATCGCTATTATCCGCTTTTACAGCTATCACATTCTCTTCACCCCATTTCAGAAAATTCGTTACATCAAGTATAACAGGCAAATATCCGCCATAATGCTTTTTTAACAACTGCCCGTTCACATAGATTTCACTTTTTCCCATGATCGCCTCGAAATGGATGAACAACTGTTTTCCTTTCAGATGTTCATCCGGAGTAAAACGTTTACGATACCAGGCAATACCCTGATAGTTGGCACAACCGCTGGCTTCCATCGGCAGATACTCCAATCCGTGCGGAACAGAAACAATCTCCCAGCCGGAATCATCAAAATTCACGGCATAAGGAGTTCCCTGTACATCACCTTTTATAAACCTCCATGCCAGATTCATGGAATAAACTTCACGGCCGGTATTGGGTAATTCATAAAAACCGGCAGTCGAGAATTCCGGTAACCCTAAGGCGGACAGATTTAATGTCAATACCCAAAATAGCAACACTAAAATATTCTTTTTCATAAAATAGTCTGTTATTAGAATCAATCATTTTTACATTTAGAAAGAAACCCCGAATCTTCTTCCGTAAATTCAGATCCGGGGTTCTCCAACCTAGTCATTAACCATCGTTACCAATCTTTATTCTGCACCAAATTCGAATTGTTATCTATTGCTTCCTGAGGAATCGGGAACAAATACATTTTATCATTCCAGAAACGTTCTTCTACAAACTTATTATCCATTGCATCACTGATAGCCTTCAAACGAGCTCCATATACTTTGCCGGATTTCACCTTATCGGCAATATGCCAACGAATAATATCGAAATAACGCAACCCCTCAAAGGCTGTTTCTATACGTCTTTCATGACGCAGCTTTTCACGTAATACGGATTGAGAAGCCATTGCGATATCGGGCATCCCCGCCCGTTGACGGATCTGATTAATCAGAGCGACAGCTTCACCCAGATCCTGACTTAATTCAATCAAAGCTTCTGCCCGCATCAAAAGAACATCTCCATAACGTAGGATCGTCATATTCTTCTGACTACGTGTACGGTCTGCATATTCCCCCTGCAAATCCACCCACTTTGTAACCAGAAAACCGGTCATATGCGTTTCTTTCTTCACATAATCCTTACTGTCCGGATCATCCACACCATAACGGGATAAAACATTCCCACCAACTTTCCATTCCCAATACGGCCACATGATCGTTGCTGCCAGACGAGGATCGCGGAAATCATATTCTCCGCGATGCGTTTCAGCTTCCGCATCTTTCCTTTTCTGGAAATATTCACACCCCAGAGATTCGCATTCGGAAACCGGATGACCGTTCACACATTCATAATCGTCCACCAACTCCTGCAACCCCAACACATGGGACCAACCGGCATAAATGGAAGAGGCCGGAGATAAGTTACGATTCAGTTCATGTACAACCAACGGAGAACTGTATTGATGTTCAAAAATCACTTCCTTATTGCTGGCATCAGCCTGTGGACGGAATAATTCTTCATAATTGGGGTGAAGTTCGTATTTCCCGGATTTGATTACCTCATTCGTATAATAAAGAACCTTTTCATAATTCTTTTCATGTAGATAAATACGGGAAAGAAATGCATTTACTACCTGCTTGTTAACACGACCGGTTTCCGTTATAGCAACCTTCTCAATATTCGGTAAAACTCCATCTTCCAACTCCTTCAGTATAAAATCCAAAACTTCCTGGCGAGGCTGACGCGATGTCTCACGAGCTTCAGCTACACTCAAAGTCTTAGTGATCAATGGAACATCTCCAAAAAAGAAAATCATATCATAATAAACAAATGCACGAATAAAACGTACTTCCGCATTAAAACGGAGATATTCTTCTTCCGATATCTGGCCTTTCGCTTTCTCGATCCCTTCCAGTATATAATTCAACTTGGCTATGGAAGCATACTTCCATTCATCCTTAACGGCCGCACTCTGCGTAGTATAAGTACCGTTACCCACTTCTTTATATTTGGCGTCACGATGTGTTGCATTATCACTGATACAATCACGAAGTACTACTTCATTCGGTCCATACACATATTGATAAGCTCCCTTTACCATCATTTCAGTCTGGCTCTTATCGCTCCACCATTGATCTTCTGAAATCTGGTCCAAAGGAGGAGTTGTCAGGAAACTGTCGCATGAAGAAACACCTAGCGCCATCATGGCCGCACATATATATATTTTTATTGATTTCATTTTTCCAGTTTATTAAAATTGAACATTCAAACCAAAAGAATACGTCCGGGCAAACGGATAAGACACTGATTTTTCAGATTCCGGATCCATACCCGGCACAAAATCAGAAACAGTAAACAAGTTATTAGCAGAAAAATAGACACGGACTCTGTCAAAACCCGCCGGTCTCAATATCTCACGCGGAATAGTATATCCGATCTGTAAATTCTTCATACGGAAATATCCGGCATTGATCATCCAGTAATCAGACTGCTGATAATTATGAGTTCCATCATCCTTATTCAGGATACGCGGATATTTAGCTCCTGCATTTTCCGGTGTCCAATAATCCAAATGATGTTTAAAGATAGACGAGTCGAAGAATGGTCTGACAAAATTATCCATTATAACCCGGTCTTTCTGCCCGATCCCCTGGAAGAACATATTCAAATCAAAGTTCTTATAATCAAAGCCCAAATTCACGCCATACAGGAAATGAGGGTTTGGATCACCTATTACAACACGGTCATTAGCATCGATCTTATCATCACCATTCTGGTTTTTATAACGTATATCACCGGCTGCCGTATTGGAATTCTGGAAAGGAGCATTGGCTACCTCTTCGTCAGACTGGAACAGTCCCATTGATTCATATCCATAGATCGAATTAAACGGTAATCCGACATCCGTATATGTATTGGAACCTTTCCATGGCCCTGTACCTCCCAGATCAATAACTTCATTCCGGTTATCAGATAAATTACCTGAAATACTGTAGCCGAAATCATTGATCCGATCATTCCAGCTCAGAGACAGTTCCCATCCTTTATTACGAACTTCACCGACATTCATATTCGGTTTACCGAATCCATATTCTAACGGAACAGGCATTTCCAACAAAATATCTTTAGTATTTTTGATATAATATTCACCGGTAAAATTCAAACGGCTGTTTAACATCTTTACATCTAAACCAAAGTTTAACATGTCGGAATGTTCCCAAGTCAGTTCCTGATTTCCAATCGTTTTCAAAGAGGCAATCTGCTGATAAGTATTGTTCAGTATCAGACCTCCCGTAGAGATCAATGTATAACTCGGATAAAGTCCTAATCCTGTTGCACTGCCTGTTTGTCCCCAGGATGCCCTGATCTTTAAATCATCCAGCCAGCTACGTGTACCTTTCATAAACGATTCCTGAGAAATTCTCCATGCAGCAGCCACAGAAGGGAAAGTGGACCAACGGCTTCCTTTGGCGAAACGGGAAGAAGCATCCGAACGCATACTCAATGACAAAATATATTTATTATCATAATCATAATTAATACGACCGATAAACGAAGCCAACGCCCAGTGTTCACCATTTCCGTCATTACTCCAGTTATCTTTCGGTCCCGGGTTCAATTCCCAGATAATATCAGTCGGATAACCGGAACGGGCACCTTTCAGCCAGTCACTGTTCTCACTTTCCTGCTGATAACCTGCCAGGATATCCAAATTATGAATGCCAAAGCTCTTCTTATAATTCAACAATGCCTGCAAGTTATAATAAGCATTGTAATCGCGACGGTCTGAAAAACTATTCTCTCCATTTTCAAAAACCTCCTGTGTAAAATAGTTTTTATAAAAGACTTTACGAGCTCTGGATTCTTCATTTTTGAAAGTATATTTCACATTAGCTATTCCGGTAAACTTCAATCCGTCAATAATTTCATAATCCAGTTTGAAAATACCTGAAGCTTCATGCCTGTTCGTATATTTCTGCCCACCTTCATAAAGGGGAACCAATGGGTTTGTAAAGAATCCGGGATTATATCCGTATGAACCATCCGTATAATAGGCAACCATTGTCGGATCGGCCTGAATCAACTGTTTGTAAATATCTTCCTGATTATTCAAGGCATCCATATCCCTCAGTTGATAACGTATATCAAAAGAGATACCAAACTTTTTGGTGATCGAAATATCCGTGCTCGAACGCACATTGAATACATTCTGTTGGGTATTCGGGAAAATGCCAGTCTGATGATCCACACCCGCACTTACCAGATATCTCACTTTTTCCGTACCACCGGAAGCCTCCAGGCCATGACGTGTCGTAACGCTGTTCTGTATCGCCAAATCCAACCAGTTTGTGTTCGGATAACGATTCAGATCCGTACCGTTGGCAAACTTTGAAATATCTTCATCGGTATAAATCGGAGCACGCCCCATATTTCTCTCCGCCTCATTCTTTATTCTTGCATATTCCGCAGAACTGATTGACTTCGGCATATACATCGGCGTATTAACTCCTATCGAACCATTATAACGGAAAGTTGGTTTACCCATCTTACCGCGTTTTGTAGTTATCAGCAATACACCATTTGCGGCCCGTGAACCATAAATAGCCGAAGATGCAGCATCTTTCAGTACATTAATACTCTCAATATCTTCCGGATTCAGGAAGTTAAAATCAGCAGGAACTCCATCGACCAACACCAAAGGTTCAGAAGAATTATCCGATTTCAAAACAGAAGATCCGCGCAGTTGAAGTTTAGGGGATTCACCCGGAGCACCTTTTGCCGTTACACTCAAGCCCGGAATTTGTCCTTGCAGAGCTTCACCGACTGTCTGAACCGGACGGTTCTGAAGTACATCCGACTTAACCGTTGTCACAGCCGTAGCAATATTTCCCTTCCGTTGTGTACCGTATCCCACTACTACTACTTCATCCAGGTTCTGTGCATCCTCTTTCAGTACAATAGACCAGTTTTTTCTATTTTTTACCGGAATTTGCTGTTCTACATAACCAATGTAAGAAATCACTAAAATATCATTATCCGAAGGCACTTCCAGACTAAAGTTACCTTCCATATCTGTGATCGTACCGATCGTTGTACCTTTGATAAAGACATTAGCTCCAATTACCGACAAGCCATTTTCATCGGCTACCGCCCCTTTGACCAGTTTGCCGGATTGCTGAGATACTGCAGCCTGTGTTTGTGAATGTTTCGTCAAAACGACATATCCGTCATCAAAAACAAATGATACACCAGTTCCATCGAATATTCTGTTCAGACAGTCGCCGACTGTGTTATTCCCTTTCTTTAAAGAAACCGTTCTGTTTGCGTCAATCTCTCCTTTATTATAAACAAACATATAACCGGTTTCCTTTTCAACCTGTTTGATAAAGTCTCCGATTGTCATACGAGTGTTTGCAATATTTACTTTTGCCGTCTGCGAACTTAAATCCGACGCATAAGATGTAAAAATGCAGACAAACAATAATAATGTAGAAATTCTCATAATATTTAAAAACTTCTTTAAATGTTTTCTTTGATACAAAAAGATTGACAAAGCATATTTTTCCATACCTTTGTAAAATTAATTGTTTAATACTTTTTTCGACTAAGAGTGTTAGATGTATAGCAGACAGGTGCTGGAACACCTGTCTGCTTTTTTATATAAAAAAGGCTTCTTATTTCTTTTAAATCATAGGCATCTTATTTTAAGGTTACACATATTTTTTCCGTTTCTATTAAGTTAAACCCATCAGATCAAAAACACCACTATAATCGGCAACAAACTAAACACAATTTAACAAACAAGTTATATTTTAGCATCTAACTTTGATCACTCACCGATCTTCTTCATGGCTTTGTTTTGCATTACACAAGTATTGTTAAGGTCGTACGAATGGCCGTCATAGACAATGCCACGACTCTATAACTGACATTTTCGATGTCAGGGTTTATTTACTGTAAAACAATCAGATTACGCTCATCATCCTTTGTATAAGTGAACGGATATACAATTTGTAATTTCCGTAAAACACTTTCCACTCCATCCCTTTGTCTGAATTTTCCGGTATAACGGAAGCTGCCCAGTTCCGTGTTCTTCACAACAATCGACACATCATAAAACAGTTCCAGTTTTTTGATAATATCTGTTAATAACATATCATCAAAAACAAATACGCCTTCTCGCCACGACAGAAAATCGGTATTCTCAAATAAGGCAACTTTCGATGAAGAATCCGACACTATAATTTGCTGCTGCGGACGTAGTGAAAAGGTACGGTTCCGGTCGTTTTCACAAGAAACGGAAACCGCTCCCTCAACCAAAGATGTAACAAAATATGTTTCCGCTTCATAAGCGCTTACATTGAATTTGGTTCCGGTTACCTGTATATCCATTTTGCTTGTCTTGACAACAAAAGGTTTCTCTTTATTCTTTTCCACTTCAAAAAAAGCTTCTCCTTGCAGTTCAACCTCCCGTTGCTTCAAATTAAAGCGTTCCGGATAGCGTAAAGTTGAATTGGCATTCAGCCAAACTTCCGTACCGTCGGCCAACAATACCCTGGCACGTTGGCCGGGAGGTGTTGAAAACTCCTGATAGCGGGCTAGTTCTTGTCTTCCTTCTCCCATATAAGTCATTAACAAATAGGTCGATAATACAGAAAATACCATGATAGCCGCATAGCCGGCTATTCTCCGCATATTAAAGAAGAACGCGCGCTTTTTTCTCAAATGAACAAACGAGCGATATTGCATATCGGAAGCAGGATACTCTTCCCGGGCCATAGAAACAAGTGCCGACAGATTTTGTATACCGGCTGCTTCTTTTTTCAATTCCGGATTTTCTCTTAATTGCTGAAAAAGAGTTAGTTTTTCTTCCGATGAAATATCTCCTGTCAAATATTTTGATAACAGATCATGCATATTTTTCTTCTATTTATAAAGTTAAAACCTTACCGGGAGACAGACCACTATAAACCGTCTTAAAATAAACATTAATTAACCAGGAACAAGAGCAAAGGCAAATAATCTTTCAGTGCTACACGTAGCTTTTTCAACGCAGTAACAATATGGTTTTCAACTGTATTAACAGATATCCCTAATTCTTCCGATATTTCCTTATACTTCAGTCCTTCGATGCGGCTTTTTATAAACACCTCACGGCAACGCTCCGGCAATGTGTCCAAAGCCCGCTGAATGATCTCCTGCAATTCCTTTTCCGACTGATATGAATACTCCAACGATTCCAAAGCATATAGTTTAAAACCTAATTCTTCTTTCATCTGCGTATTATATTCCTCTTCGATAAGTTTATGCCGTAGGAAATTCAGACATCTGTTTTTGACCAGAGTAAATAAATAGGTAGTAAGTGTACAAGATAATTCAAGTTCATCCTTTTTCTCCCAAAGCACCAAAAAGACATCCTGCACTATATTTTCCACATCCTCATTTGCCGATACGTAATTCTTGGCAAATGCTACCATCTTGGGATAGTACAGTTTATATATCTTTTCAAAATTGTTTTGGGGATAAACCATATCTAATTCTGTTAATTCTATACTTTAGCAAAAGTAACATATTATTCTAACTTTTAAACAATCGGGCAAGATTTATCACTTTTCTTTCCGTTCCCATGTGAATTTCAGGAACACTTTGCCTACACAACCTAGTCACTTTACTGATTGTTTCCCACTGCAATGGGGATTATTCCCCTTTGTGGTGGGGATTGTTCCCCTTTACAATGGGGAAAATTCCCCACGTAATAAAAAATATGGGGAATTTATAACAGGGAAAAGAAATACAGATGATAGAAGCTACGGGGCAAAAACAACCGGGAAAAACACCTTAGCCGTATCCACCTGCCAGTCCGGTCCTTTTTCAATCAGTCGGAGGGCTTCCTTGTCGGCCGATTCGCACAGGCTTCGTTTAACTTTCAAATCGATAGGGCGTCCTTTTTCATTGATATGGAATTCAATAACGACTGTTCCGCTCACTCCTTTGCAAAGAGAATCCTGCGGATGGATAAGTTCCTTTTTCAGATATTCGCGATAAGCTTCTTCACCAATTACCGGCTGAGGTATATGCCGGGGCATTGAACGGACCAAAGCCTTAGTTGCTACGGGAACTTCCTCTTCCGCAACTATATCGGCTACAGCGATATCTTCACAAGGTGCGGAATAAACTTCTACCTGGGCTACAGAGGCTTCTGCAACAACAGGAGCCGGTGACTGATGGGTGTCTTCAGAGACCTTCGCTTTGGCCTCCCCTACTCCCGAAGCGCTCTCCTGTTCTTGCATAGAATCGGCTGCAATACCCGCCAACGGCGCTTGTTGCAACGGAGCCGCCTGTTCCTCCATAACAACCGCCAGCGGTGACTGTGACGGCATACCTAATTGTCTGTTCAGCCACAAATAGCTACCGAAACCTAAACAAATCAACAGGCTGGCGGCAATACTCCATTTCGTTATGCTGTTGCGGTGCGAACGGGTACGGTGGGAAATACGGCGACGCATCTCTTCAATACTTTCCACGTGATTACCCTCTACGGCTTGGAAACCGTCGAGCGCATCCGAAAGGAAAGGGTCTTTCATCGCCTCCTTTTCCAGGCGATGGGCATCCTTGCCTTTTCGTGAACCTTGTATGTATTGCATCAGATTTTTCATTGCGCCATTCTCTTTTCTATGCAACTTTTCAGATTGCGTTTGCCATTCTGAATATAACTTTTTACACTTTTCAGCTGATATCCGGTCTGTTCCATAATATCAGCGTACGACATTTCTTCCATAAAGAAAAAGAGGATACAACGCTGCTGCGGTTCGGGCAGTTTCTCCATGCAATGTTTGAGGGCCGCCGTACGGGCATCGTCGCTTGTTTCTTCCTTATCTAATAGATGCAACAAATCGTAAGATTCCACAAACTGCCGGTCAAAATCGGTTGCAATCTCAGGATTTTCTTTTCGCAATAACTGGAAACAATGATTCTTCGCTACACTGTAAATCCAGGTTCTGAATTCCCGTATCTCATAACGCGAAAGTTTAGGCAGCAGGTCTTCAAACAATTGCATCACAGCATCTTGCGCCTCCTCCTCTTCCTGCAAGTATTTCAGACACAGACCGTAAATCAACGGGATATAGCGGTTATACAATTCACCGAAATAATCGTTTTTCCCGGTTTCCTTATATAATCGAACCAACTCACTGTCGGAATAACTCGATATGTTACGTCTGAAAAATAGCAATTTGTCCCTGTTTTTTCTACAAATGTAAACTTTAAATCAAAATCATTGCAAAAAAAGTAAGATTTCCGATTATCTACACCCAACTTAATTATTACGACGATATTCGGTTGGGGTCATCCCATAACTCTGTTTAAAAGCCGTACTAAAATAGCGGGCACTGGAAAAGCCGGCGCGGTCTGCAACATCCTGGATACTCATATCTTTATAAGAGGAAAGCAAACGCGCAGCCTCGACCATCCGGAACCGGATCACATAATCGCCGATTGAAATATCCGACAAATGACAAAACTTGCTGTAAAGCGTCGTACGGCTCATAGCCATCCCAGAAGCAATAAAAGCTACGTTCAAATTCGGATTAGTCAGATTCTCACGAATCAATGTATTCAATTTTTGCATGAACTGTTCATCTGCATTGCTTACGGCATCCTCTTTCGGAGAGAACAGACAACCGGACTCCCGATAACGTGCACGAAGCTGATCGCGTTGTTTCAATATATTCTGCAAAATCACTAACAAGGAATCCACATCAAACGGCTTTGCCAAGTATATATCCGCACCAGACTTATACCCTTCAAGCGAACTCGCCTGATCTGCTCGAGCCGTAAGTAAAACGACAGGTATATGACTCACCTTCACATCGTTTTTAATACGTCGACACAGTTCAAAACCATCTACTCTAGGCATCATAACATCGCTGACTATAATATCCGGCTGATATTGTCCCAGGAGTTCCCATGCTTCTTCTCCGTCTGCTGCCACATAAACTTCTTTAAATTCTGCCTGTAAAACGCCGGACAGATAGTTACGCAAATCCGTTTCATCTTCAGCCACCAACAATGTATATTTCGCTAATGATATATCGGCTTGTGCTACCCGGACACTCTCTTCCGTCACGCCTGCATTCTCCACACCGGAACCGATAACTCCATTCGATTCACCGGAGACAGAGGCCTGTTCCAACGGCAGGTCGAAATAGAAAGTCGCACCACCGTCTTTATTATTACAAGCACCAATACTTCCTCCATGCAACTCCACTAGTTTACGGGCATAAGCCAATCCGATTCCACTACCTTTACGATCATGGTCACCCTGATAAAAACGGGAAAAAAGACGGTCCATATCCACATGTTCCAATCCAATCCCCTGGTCGGCAAGAGAAATACGTACATTTTTTCCTATACGTTCCGTACAAATCACCAATAGGGTATTCGACTCGCTGAACTTCATCGCATTTATCAATAAATTAGATAAAACGACACGGCATTTGGATGCGTCGAAGGGAACTTTCTCTACTGAAGTATCCAACTTGAATTCCAGACAAATTCCACGTGCTTCAAATTCCGGTATGAAATCATCCGTTACCGACCGTATCCAATCATTAAGATTGTAAAAACAGATATCCATGACATCACCGTTCGTATCCGATTTTTGGGCATCGAGCACCATATCTACTATTTCCCGCATCCGACTGGTCTGTAACAACATACCGTTCAATTGGCGGGATACATCTTCATCCGTCACTTTTCCGGATTTCAATAAACGTTTAAGCGGGGCATAAATCAAGGTCAGTGGCGTACGCAGTTCATGACTGATATTAACCATGAAGCGAACTTTCTCCTCATAGAACTTACGCTCATGCTCTTTCATCACCCAGGCCAGTTCCCGTTCCTTCTTCTCCATTATCAAATGAATAACCCATCCGGTTATTGTCAAAACTATGACAATCATTAATGCTACAAACCATACTCTCTGCCATAAAGGAGGAACCACATGAACGGTTAATAATTTCAATGGTACACTCCAATCTCCGTTCCTCTTCCCATACGAAACCCACAATTCATAATTACCAGAAGAAAGAGCCGGAAACGAAAATGCATGGCTGGAAGTCTCCAATAGTTCTTCACGATCCCCTTTAATAGCAAAACGAAATAATTTTTTTCGCATCAAATCCTTCTCTTTAACGATGACACTCAGTCCCAGAGAAGCATAATCCCATGGGATGGAAATGACTTGTTCTCCAAATATGCCGTCCTGATGAATAGGCGAACCATCCAAAGCCAGATTGATCAGACTGACGGAAAAATCTTCTTCCCTTTGAAATTCCTGATCAGGCCGTACCCTAACAACGCCATCCACACCTGCAATATAAATATCCCCGGAAGAGCTCTCTAAAGCCGGCTGCGGTAAAAACTCACGTGTAAAAACACCATCTGATTCTCCGAAAACGATCACACGTTTTTCCTGGAAAACATACGCATACAACCCTTCATGAGTACTCACCCAAAGACGATCATGAGTGTCGAAAGCTAGAGACGTTATCCCTATAAAACGCTTCGTATCAACAGTATCTATCTTTTGTGTAGTGCGGTCATATACATATAATCCGGAAGAAGTCCCCAACCAAAAACGTTTATCTTTATCTTGTTTTACCGAAATAATTGTTCCGAATTCTTCCTTTGTCACAAATAGCGGACGTAACTGTTTATGCGGAAAGTCCAACACATATAAGGCTTTAGAAGAACTTATATAACACGAATCGCCAGAAACAAAACAAGGTGCTAAAAAATTATGAGGTATCATATCCTCTGGCAAAGATTCGAATTGTTGCTTTTTTGTGTCATACACACAAAAATAATTATCTGATAAAAGGTAAAAACGGTTTTCATCCACACGGTACAAACGAACCGCATTTCCTAGCAGAAATAAATCATTTCGCACATTCCCCCAATTTAACCGGAACTCCCGACATTCTCCAGTCGCTTTATTAAAAAGACAAAGTCCGACACCAAACGAAGACAACAACAATTCCGAATCACTATAAGGCATGATGGAAACAATTTTCATACCCGATGTACAAGAATATTCCTGAAACATTTCCTTTACCGGATCGAATAAATTAAGGCCGCCACCATCTGTTCCCATCCAGATTTTCCCGTCCGTATCTTCATACATGGAAGTAACCGACTGGAAACTTAATCCATAAGAAGTTCCGGGAGGGGCATCCCGATAGGTGGTCATAAAAACAGGTTTGATTCCTATCAGTCCTCCTCGGATACTGCCAGCCCATATGTTATCTTCATCATCAATGTAAAGACTGGCAAAAGAGTTTACCGGAAGAGAGTGATGATCACCCGGCAGATGCATAATGGCTTTCACGGACTTATCCTTGTAATTATAAATATTGATACCTCCACCATCTGTCGCAATCCAGAGTTCGCCGTCCTTTTCCCGCATATCCTGTACAATATTGTGAGTCAGTCTATCCGGTGCCTCCAGATGTTCCAATAACTCTCCGTCATGAGTATAACAATATACTCCTTTATTATAAACAGCCACCCAAATCCTTTCTTGCGAATCCAGATACATGGAAGAAATATTCTTTTCTTGAACAAACGACACCTGCTCTATCTCTCCGGTATCCGGATAATACCACCAAAGACCACTCCCGAAAGAAGAAACTATAATCTTCCTATCCTCTTTATTATACAAAAAAGCATAATTAGGTAATAAATCAGGTAACTGACCCTTTTCCGGACATTTGAGAATCCTTTTTTCTGCATAGGAATAACAAAAAAAGCCCTTCTTTCCTAAAAAATAGACTCCTTCCGGCATGAGAAAACAACAAGTTACGACCACCGGTTCACCGTCTATTTCCTGACGTGCAAATTTCCGGGTATCACGATCAAAGCGAGCTAATCCGCGACTGGTTCCAACCCAAATATATCTTTCCGCATCTTCTTCCAGAAAAACAATGTCATTATAAGGGAGAGAGTACGGATTGTCTTTTTCCTCCTGGTAAACTATCACCTTTTCCCTGTCGAAACGATTTAACCCGAACCGGGTACCAATCCATAAAACGCCCCTGTCATCTACCAATACACACTTTACTGAAGACTGCGATAATCCGTCCTGTAAAGAAATTTGTTTAAAATAATATTGGGGGGTTGCAGAAAGCCCACCTGTTAAGAATACGAAAAATAATAATATATTTAATTGTAAATACTTCCCTAATATTTGCATAACTATATATCACCCATTGTTCGGCAAAAATACAAAATCATCCGAAATATAAGCCCTATATAGCGCGAAAAACGATTCCTGAATTTTCCAGGACGATATCGAACATAGGGAAATACCCCAAAAGTATAGATTTGCAACAGGTAAAATTAAACAAAATGTGTACTATTAAAAGTTTTTTTATGTTACTCAGAGTTGGTATATATTCTATTTTTTTGATTATGATACTCGTTAAATGCATCTTACCGGACGAAAAACCGAAAATCATTCCTTTTCCTCAACAGAGTGTATTAGATAAGGGGGACTTTATATTCGACTCAACAACCATTATTAGTGTCGAAAATGAAAAACAGGCAATGATTGCCCGAGAATTGACCAGCATATTTAATCAAGCAGCCGGATTCAGCCCTCAAATAGCGATACAGGAAAAACAGGCCAATATCATATTCCGTACAGATATAAGCTTGTCTGCAGAGCATTATAAACTAAACATAAGTCCATTTTGTATTCTGGTAGAAGCTTCAGGAGACAAAGGATTTTTTTACGCAATGCAAACCTTGCGCTTTCTGCTTCCTCCGGCAATAAACAGTCAAACACCGGTAAAAAACATTCAATGGAATGTTCCGGGAATGACTATACATGACGGCCCCCGATACAACAATCGGACAATAGTACTACACACACCTTTCAATCTCATCCCCCAAAATAATCTCAAACAATTGATCGATTGTATGGCCATGTTAAAAATAAACCGACTTCATTTTATGCAAGAACTTTATAATATAACACCGGAGATACAGCAAGGATTAGAAAACATGACTTTATATGCTCATTCTAAAAAAATCACGGTCTCAACCGGGATGATACGATCAGATGGCATTACTTTTAATCTGCCTTTTTATGTAGAGCAAATCATCCGGCAATCCAATATCTACGAATCCGATAATGACAAAAAGCAATTATTCCAATATTTAGCATCAATAGCCGAAAAAAGCTGGTCAAATACCCTAGAAACGGACGACGATAAAGAACTCAATGAAAGATACGAGATGATGGCTTTATACATAGGAGACAATACTTTATAACAGCTAAAAGTGAGAAGTCGGAGTTTGCTTTACTCATTATTTCCATTTTCGGCATGCAAGGATAGAAGTTTCTCTTTTGCCATCCGAATTCGCTGATTAAAGAAAGTTCTGGCTTCTTTCCACTGATAATAAGGATAACGAGGTGGCGACAACGGAAGAAATGTTTCATATGAGAAAACAGTTCCATCCCTTCCTTCGTCAAATTTTTATCTTTTGGGGCCAGTGCCACCCCCCTTATTACATTATTCAAAGTTTTTCCCGAAGTCGGAAATCGTGCCCCATATCTTCCTATATGGTTAATAAGGAACCATATCATTTCTGATTAAAGAATATGAATTTTCCAAAGAAGGATATGGCATGGCCGTTCTCGCATATTGTTACTGACTGTGAAAAAAATCACAAAATAAGGTATCCCTTACATATTAATAACTAAGATATACAAACACGGCTTGCAACATTCCGCAAATGCCAGTATCTTTGTAAATTATTTATTAAATAAAATGGGAAGACGCTCAGGTTACAAAGACACAAATCTCAAAAAAGCCCCTCGCGGACGCAAAGTAACGGTGAAGGAAGAGAATACATTGCTCCCTTTTCTGTTTGCATTGCTAAGTGAACAAAGCAAAAGTTCCGTCAAGGCTTTACTCAGCCACGGACAAATCTTGATAAACGGGAAGGTTACCTCCCAGTTCAACGCTCCTTTAGTGCCGGGAGACGAAGTCGAGATCAGTTACGAACGGGGAAAGGTGGAATTCAGCAACCCCTTGTTACATATTGTCTGGGAAGATGACGACCTGATCGTTGTCAATAAGAAGAACGGGCTTCTGTCTGTCTCCAGCGACCGTGTCAGGGAACGCACCGCTTACCACCTGCTCAGCGATTACGTCAAGAAGAATGATCCCCGGAGCAAGATTTTTGTCCTCCACCGGCTCGATCGGGATACTTCGGGACTGATGATGTTTGCCAAGAACCAACGGGTGCAGAAAGCATTGCAGTCGAACTGGAACTCGGCCATCACCCAGCGTTCTTACGTTGCCGTAGTAGAAGGCCGCCCGGAGAAAGACCATGACCTGATCGTCTCGAACCTGGTTGAAAATGCCAAGATGCAGGTATATGTAACAGCTGAAGGCGACGGAAAGGAAGCCATCACCCGTTACCATGTGCTACACAGCAACGGCCATTATTCTTTACTGGAACTCGACCTGGAGACAGGACGAAAAAACCAGATACGTGTTCAGATGGAATCTATCGGACATCCCATCGCCGGCGATTATAAGTACGGCGCAGATACTGATCCCGCCGGACGGCTGATGCTTCATGCCCGACGGCTCTTCTTTATTCATCCGGAGACAGGGGAAGAAATGCGTTTCGAAACACGTATCCCGGATGCTTTCGTTTCATTAGCTAAATAAACTAAGACAGAAATATAGACATAGTATGAAGAAACTCTTTAGTATCTTATTGCTGGTGTTCGTAACACTGGCCGTACAGGCTCAAATTCATCAGCCTGTCAAGTGGAAAATAAAACTGGAGGACTCCAAAACTGCCGAAAAAGAAATCGTATTCACCGCCACCATTGAAAAAGGCTGGCATCTGTACGATATGAACCTGCCCGAGGGGGGACCTGTTTCAACCTCGTTTACTTTTGAGACACTCCAGGGGGCCGAACTGATCGGACAACCGGTATCCAACATCAAGCCGACCGTCGTTTACGACGAACAGTTTGCCATGGACCTCCGTTGGTTCCCCGGTGCCGTAACCTTTACACAAAAGGTAAAAATACTCGACCCGAAGAAGTTTAAAATCGAAGGGGAAGTAGAATTCATGGTCTGCAACGACGAAACCTGTTTGCCCCCCGACCGTGAGAGTTTTGCTTTCGACAGTAAAAATACGAAACTGACATTGCCTGCCGAAGCGCCTGTCGTGGAGAAAGAGGATGTTACAAAAGAACAGCCGGATACGAATCTCGTAGTGGAAGAAGGAAAAACCCTGACAACACCCGACCCGGCTGCTAAAGAAGAAAAAGTAATCGTCAGTCCGGAAAAGATTACCAACGCATTAACGAACGACGCAGCTTTATGGACACCGGTTATCGACGAGTTGAAAGCCTTTGGTGACACAACTGTTACGGCAACCGATACCTCCTGGCTATTCATCTTCTTCGCCGGATTCCTCGGCGGGTTGATCGCCTTGCTGACACCTTGCGTGTGGCCGATGATCCCGATGACGGTTAGTTTCTTCCTGAAACGTACGAAAGACCGGAAGAAAGCGATTCGCGATGCATTGACATACGGCTTGTCCATTATTGTAATCTACCTGGTGATGGGATTACTTATCACGGGTATTTTCGGGGCTAGCGCACTGAATGATTTGTCGACGAACGCTATATTCAATATTATATTCTTCCTGTTACTGGTTGTATTTGCCATTTCGTTCTTCGGAGCATTTGAAATGGTTCTACCCGCTTCATGGACAACGAAACTGGATAGCAAAGCGGATTCTACCACCGGTATATTGAGTATCTTCTTTATGTCGTTCACCCTGGTACTGGTATCTTTCTCCTGTACCGGTCCGATTATCGGAACATTGTTGGTTCAGGCTGCATCCATGGGGACGGCAGTCGGTCCGGCTATCGGAATGTTCGGGTTTGCACTGGCACTCTCTATTCCGTTCAGTCTGTTCGCCATCTTCCCGAATATGTTGCAAAGTATGCCTAAATCAGGTGGTTGGCTGAACTCCGTAAAAGTAGTACTTGGTTTCCTTGAACTGGCTTTGGCTTTGAAGTTCCTTTCCGTAGCCGACCTGGCTTACGGCTGGCGTTTGCTGGATCGTGAAGTATTTATCGTGTTATGGATTGTGATATTCGTTCTGTTAGGTTTCTATCTGCTGGGCAAAATCAAATTCAGCCACGACAGCGACGTGAAATATGTATCTGTACCGCGTCTGTTTATGGCAATCATTTCATTCGGCTTCGCCGTTTATATGGTTCCGGGGCTTTGGGGTGCTCCACTGAAATCGATCAGCGCCTTCGCTCCTCCTTTGTACACACAGGATTTCAGCCTGTATGATGACGAAGTCCATGCAGCCTATGACGATTATGAAAGCGGCATGGCCAAGGCCAAACTCCTAAATAAACCGGTGATGATCGACTTTTCCGGCTTCGGTTGTGTAAACTGCCGCAAGATGGAAGCATCCGTATGGACAGACCCGAAGGTGAAACAGATACTCGAAAACGATTATGTACTAATCACCCTGATGGTAGACGATAAGACTAA
Source organism: Parabacteroides caecihominis (assembly GCF_023656785.1). Classification (NCBI taxonomy): domain Bacteria; kingdom Pseudomonadati; phylum Bacteroidota; class Bacteroidia; order Bacteroidales; family Tannerellaceae; genus Parabacteroides; species Parabacteroides caecihominis. The sequence continues at coordinate 7,203 of NZ_JAMOKS010000035.1, read as the reverse complement.
ACTGCCGCATCCGATCGAAATCGAAGAACATGGCAAAGTACGCAAACTGAAAACAATCGGCGACAAGTGGAGTTACCTCCAGCGCAGCAAGTTCGGTGCCAACGCACAGCCTTTCTACATTCTGCTGAATGACGAAGGCAAACCGCTCGGCCCGTCTTATGCCTTCAACGAAGATGTTTCAAAATACATACAATTCCTTGAAAACGGATTGAAAACGTTCAAAGAACAAAATAAATAATTAATCAATGTGCCGATATGCCAATGTGCCAATTAAGAATGCTCCTGTACCGACAGAGTTTCTTCATTTTCACATTGCCATATTGGCACATTAACTTATTGGCATATTATTACAATGTCTACGAAACAAGAAAAAATGGAAGCCTTCGGGCAACTGCTCGACATTCTGGATGAGCTCCGGGTGAAATGCCCCTGGGACAGAAAACAAACAAACGAGAGTCTGCGTACCAACACAATCGAAGAAACATACGAATTGTGCGACGCAATCATGAAAGAAGATAATAACAATATCAAAAAAGAGTTGGGCGACCTGCTCCTGCATATCGTCTTCTATGCAAAAATAGGCGAAGAGAAAGAAGCCTTCGACATCAAAGACGTATGCGACAGCCTTTGTCAGAAACTCATCTTCCGCCATCCGCATGTATTTGGTGACGCATCTGCCGATACGGCCCAGAAAGTAGAACAGAGTTGGGAACAGATAAAACTGAAAGAAAAAGGTGGCAACAAAACCGTACTGGAAGGCGTCCCAGCTTCCCTCCCGTCTGTCGTAAAAGCCCACCGTATCCAGGATAAAGCCCGCAACGTTGGTTTCGATTGGGAACAGCGCGACCAGGTATGGGATAAAGTTCATGAAGAGTTTACCGAACTGAAGGCCGAGATCGACAAAATGGATGCAGATAAGATGGAAGGTGAATTCGGAGACCTGTTCTTCAGTCTTATTAATGCCGCTCGCTTATATAAGATCAACCCGGATAACGCATTGGAACGCACGAACCAAAAGTTCATCCGCCGTTTCAACTATCTGGAAGAGCATACCATCAAAGAAGGACGTTCACTGAAAGAAATGCCTTTGGAGGAAATGGATAGAATATGGAACGAAGCCAAATCGAAAGGTTTATAAAAAAACAAAAGGGGAACCGACATCACGTCGCCACCCCTCCCTTAACTTAAACGCCAAAACTAAATCTAAACAAAAAACACAAATAATGATAATATTTTATTTTTTCTTGTTTTCATCTTTCCTATCGTCCGGTCCTTTCATAAAATTCCGTGCAAACTTATATTCTGCCCGCCGGTATTTATAAAGCTTTTCAGGCGATAATATCTTTTTGAATTTCTCGTAATACTCTTTTTCCAAAGCCGCTTCCTTCATCTTCACTCCGAGACATTCGTCATTCACTTTCGAATAATCGGATTCAGTCGGTGGATTTTTATGCTTCAGATCCTTCGTCAGCTTACGGCATTCACGGCCAACTTCGAACATTTTTTGTTGTAACTCATTACACAACGGTATAAAAGCGGCTGCTTCTTCCGGTGTCAAGCCTACTTCAGCTGTAATGAAAGCATTTCGCTTTGCCTGAAAGGCCTCCTTATCAAAATGTCGATGTTGTTGTTTTTCTCCCTGCGCCAACACTTTCGAAGAGAACAAAACTGAAATCGCCACAAATGTAATAAAAAATATTTTGCTCATACAATTATTATTACAAAAATATGCTAATAACTTCTTTTTTTCGTCAATTTATTCGTAATTGCCCAATTCTTCTGCTAAAAGATAATCCGTATATTGGGCCTCCAGATACTCCAGATATTCTTCATTTTCCGCTTCCATGATAGCAGTCTTTACTTCCGATGCATCTTTAGACTGTACTAACAATGTATCAGACTGGCTCTTTTCACCGTCGAAACCGACTATTGCTTTAAAGAACAACCCCAGTCCGGCAAATACAGCAGCCATATACAACCACGGACGGGCACGGTCCATCATGGAGACCTTTTTCGCCTCGGCCTTCGGTTTCTCAGGTAACTGGCTCATTATATTAGCCGTGAGATCCTTCATATACCCGTCGGGCACAGTAAAAGGATTCTTTCCTTTAAAACGTTCCAGATTGTTTTGTTCTTTTTCCATACACTTCCGTTTTAATACACCTTTGACGAGCTTCGCCCCAAAAGGTTTAAATGTCTTTTGTTAAAAACTCCTCGACTTTTTTGACTGCATGATGATAAGAGGCTTTGAGGGCACCGACAGAGGTTCCCAGAATATCCGACATATCTTCATACTTCATCTCGTCAAAGTATTTCATGGTAAACACCAAACGTTGTTTCTCCGGTAAAGTGAGGATGGCATTCTGCAATTTCAGCTGTGCCTCGTCACCGTCAAAATAGTCATCTCCCTTCAGACGTTCCAGCAAAAAGACATCGGTATCGTCGATCGAAACGTTATTCATATTCCGCTGGCGGTTCAGGAAAGTAATACATTCATTGATGGCAATCTTATACAGCCAGGTAGACAACTTCGCCTCTCCCCGGAAATAATCGATATTCGTCCAGGCTTTCAGAAAAGTATTCTGCAAAAGATCGTTTGCATCATCATGGCTCAGTACCATCTTTCGTATCTGCCAATATAACTTTTCCCCATAAAGATTCACCACCCAGGCAAAAGCATCCCTTTGCCGGGCCGGATCCCGTAGTTGTTCTACGATTTCATCTTCCGTATATTGCTGCATCCTCTCCATATTTGGCTCAAATATACAAAAAAGTACGGATATAAAAAAAGCGGGCAACTTTACAGTTGTCCGCTTTTCGGAAGTGCCCAGAACAGGACTCGAACCTGCACGCCTCGCGACACACGCACCTGAAACGTGCGCGTCTACCAATTCCGCCACCTGGGCATTTCATTACTTTCAGGTAAGCAATCTCTCGTGATTGCGGTGCAAAGGTAGTGTTTTTTTTTATACTGCAAAATATCCATGCTGTTTTTTTCCTATTATTTGAATTTTCAGTTTTTATAGTCAATATTCATTGTCCGTGTTCCCATGATAGGAACACAGACAATCTTCGTTTATTCTTCCGGATTCTCCCAAACGACATCAACTAAATTAACCGTATGATTACCCGTTTTATCAGTTATGGAAGTTCCAAGATTCAGATTTAACGGCCAATAAGCATTCAAACCGTCTTCTGTCCCACTAAAACCACAATTAACATCCGCAGCAACTTCTTCTGCCGTACGTACATCTTTCCATAGACTTAAATCCTGAATATATCCTCTCATATAACGATCAGAATAAGATGGAGCCGTACCAGCCTGCAAATCAGCGTTCGGAGTTACCTGTAAAGTACCACAAGATGAGCTACCAACCTTTTTCCCATCCAGATACAAAGCTATTCCACCTCCCTTCTGGTAAGTTGCAGCCACATGATACCAACGGTTCAACTCTAAAGAAGAAGTCTGACAACCAGTCCAGTTACCATCGTTAATATAAAACTGTATAACATTTCCACTACTCCTGAGCATCCAACCCGAGTTACCACTCTCACAAGAAATAACATTCTGATCACCACCGGCAAATTCGTTATATTTCACCCGACACTCTACAGAGAAACTTTCCGTCACATTCCAATCGCCGACTGGTCCCAAATTCATTTTAGAACCTAACCCGAAAAGAGGGACACCTGCTTTTACCGTATTAGCATAAAAGGCAGCAATAGCATCATCCAATATCTTCAATGCATTGGTATAGGCTTCATCCGATGATGAATTCTGAAGGATAAAATAAGCCCAATCGATACGGGTTTGTAAAATGTCTTTAGAACCCGGAGCTATACAACCTTCCTCATTTCCTTCCACCGACTCAGAGATAGAAGTTTCCGCTTTTTGAATACATTCGATCAAACCACTTCGGGCTAAAGAGTCATCCTCATCCTTACACGACAAGCAAATCAACATAAGGCTTGCCAAAAATATCATTGATATATACTTTGTTCTCATATAAATACATTTTTAATAACCATCATTCTGACCTAGCGTCGTCCAATCGGGCATACCATCAAATTGAGTCTGCGGTATCGGACGAACCTTATGAAAATCTTTTATATTACCTGCTGCATCCGGATTGTAAAGCTTAATATGATCAACCAGCTTACCCAGACGCTTCAGGTCAAACCAACGCTGAAACTCTCCAGCCAGTTCCCTTCCACGTTCATCCAGAATGAAATCGACAGTCATATCTTTTTCCGTTACTTCCATCTCCTTTTCATGACCGGATTTCGTAGCGCGGTTTCTAATTGTCATGATATCCCGGGCAGCACCCTGCAAATCTTTTTTCGTTGTACTTCTGATTTTCGCTTCTGCACGGATCAAATACATTTCGGCTAAACGTAATACAGGATAATTTCTATCTGAATTGGTCGACATATCACCCGGACGTGTCTGATCATCGAATTTTGTCATACCAATAAATGTTTTACGATCGGTCGGAATACCTTTCGCATCATACAAGTCATTTACATCGAAAGCAGTATAACATTTTGCCATACGTGCTTTTTCCTCAGCTGAGATCGGATCAATACTCAGAAATAATGCCGTATCCTTATACAAGGTCTGCATATTGGGAAATGCCGAAGTATCATCGGTCGGATCATTATACAACCATACCCACTGATGCAAGTCGGACCAGCGCAAATCAGCCTCATGATTAAATAATGATATATAATATAATGTAGGAACTGCACCACAGCCACCATAACCAGTCCAACCGCATTCTGTTTTCACACCGGCAAAACGGTCGATAAACATGGCAAAGTGTTGCCAATAATAACTTGGTTGTTTAAAAGACTCGTCTTCCACAAACTCTGTTGTCCAGATAAACTCTTTATTTCGTTTACTGTCATCCCACAAATCTTTCAGGGAAGATGAAAGTTCCAAGCCATAAGAACCATCAATAACCTGCGATGCCATATCGGCTGCTTCATCCAGCTGTTCATTATAAAGATACATACGAGCTAAAAATGCTTTAGCAGAAGGCATATCTATACGTCCATATTCAGAAGTCCGCCGATCCGGTAACAACTTGACAGCCTCTTCCAATCCCGAAATAATTTCTTTGTAAAAATCCGCACGGGGCGAACGACTAGCCGTCATCCCTTCATCCACATCTGTCGTACGAGGCAGATATGTATCTCCCCATGTTTCAGTTATTATCCAAAGGAACATAGAACGCATAACCATCATTTCCGCTTTGTACTGATCTTTTTCCGCTTCATCGGCAAAAGGCGTACTGTCTATCGTTTCAAAGAAAAGATTGATATTTGCCATCGCCTTATAGCAGTGATTCCACAACCAGGACACATTTCCGTTTGTTGCATCCAAACCATAATAATCGCAGACTCCCATATCCGTAAAATTCCCTCCCCGAAGGAACAGGTCTGCCCCATGTTCTGTAAAAGCAGGCCATTGCCCACCACCGCCATACAGATTGTTTATCTTTGTATAGGACTGATACACCAATGCTTTAATACCATTCTCCTCACCAAAAATATCAGTTGTAGATCCGTACGATTCTTCTTTTAAAAAGTCTGAGCACCCTATTGTAGACATACACATGGCTACCAAACCCAATATAAATATTCTTTTCATACTTATTCGTTTATTATTAGAACTGAAGATTTACGCCCAAAATATAAAATGCTTCCCACCAGGAAATACCACCGGAATTTATGAACTTGCTATAATGAACAGGATCATTTGCCGTTGCATAAACACGTAGTTTTTTTACTACACTTTTATCATTGAACAATGTTTTCGGTAATGTATAACCGACTGTAATATTCCTGATATTAACATAGTTATTTTTATGATAGCCCACTGCACTCAGATATTTAACACTTTGACCGGCTACCGGACGAGGATTACAATTAGTCGGATTTTCCGGAGTCCAGTAATCAACTTTCACCGTATTCCAACGTCCCATTTCTGATGACCAGAAATCTGTACTATAAGTATCTCTCGCCAAAGCTCCGAATTCACCATAACAATCCACCGAGAAATCCAGGTCTTTCCATCGTCCATTGATCTGAAGTCCGCCAACCCAGTCAGGTCTGTTCGTACCCAGAATCATACGGTCATTCCCATCAATCGTCCCATTTCCATCCAAATCAGCCACTTTCACTTCACCCGGTTTCTGTCCGTAAAGTGCTGCAAGGTCCGCTTCTTCTTGTTGCCAAATACCCACTTGCTTATAATCGTAGAATACACCATTTACCGGATAGCCAACAAAAAGTCCGTTATTGATATCCTCTTTCATCTCAGGATCCTGAAGGCGAACCAATTCTTCCTTATTTCTATAATAAGTAAGCGTCGCCCCCAATTCTAAATCTTTTTTCTTAACAGCAATCCCCGACAAAGAAACCTCCAACCCCCGGTTACGGGTATCTCCCACATTATCCCAGGCACGGTTAAAACCTGTCGTATAAGGAAGCGTTTTCAAATAAAGCAAATCAAAACTTCTGGAGTCATACCAGTCAACAGATCCATAAATACGCCCATCCAGAAAACCGAAATCCAATCCGATATCAAGCATCTTATTCTTTTCCCATTTCAAGTCGGGAGTCGGACGGGTATCAGGTTCCAGACCCGGATAATTAATTTCACCGGATTCTGTTTTAAAGTTAGAATATGTACCATAAAGAGTTCCGGCTGTCGCATAAGCAGCAATTGCATAATTGCCTGTCAAACCATAACTTGCTCTCAGTTTCAGGTTAGTGATCCAATCGATCGGCTTAATGAAATCTTCCTCAGAAATTCTCCAGGCGAGGGCTCCTGACGGGAAAGTTGCCCATTTATGCCCTTCTGAAAGCTGGGAAGCCCCATCTCCTCTGACTGAAAATGTCAACATATAACGATCATTATAATCGTACTGTACACGTCCTATATAAGATACCATCTGGGAGCGGGTAAAACTTGAAGACAATGTTTTCGAATCGACCAGACGTCCCATGTTATACCACAAATAAGCAGGAGATTCCTGTTCTTTACCCGACATACTCGAGTTAACAGTTTGCCTGTTCTGTAATATATAATAACTTCCAAATAATCCACTAAAAAAGAATCCATTCCAACAATTTTTTCGCTCGTCGGGACACGTGCTCGCGCCCCTTGCCGCTAAGGCGTTCCCCGAGCGATGAATT
>NZ_JAMOKS010000034.1:0-72164 GCF_023656785.1 Parabacteroides caecihominis | reverse complement strand
ACCCGTGCGCCGGTCGCCACCAATGTATTGCTACACCGTGCTGCCCCTCGACTTGCATGTGTTAAGCCTGTCGCTAGCGTTCATCCTGAGCCAGGATCAAACTCTTCGTTGTTTAAATTGTTTATATCTCTATGCTCAGAATCCGTTATTTTATTTTCAAGTTATTGACGGTATTAATTTATAATACTTGTACTACTTGTTGATATGTAAATCTTTCAAAGAACTCTTGTTGTTACACCCGCTTTATTTTAGCGAACGTGGATGCAAAGATAAGAACTTTTATTTCATACTTCCAAATGTTTTAGGAAGTTTTTTCTAAAAGTTTTTTTCATCATGTTTTGCAGTGCCGTTCTCTCTCGAATGCGGATGCAAAAGTAGTGCTTTACAACATACACTCCAAACTTTTATGAGATTATTTTTTCAACTAAATCGTTACTGACAGACTATAATTCTGAACGACTGATCGTTACAGGCATAAAAAAAATTACAACAATCCACTTCACGGTTTCGCATCTATTATTATTACTTATATAATGTACGCGAGAAATACAATCCCTAACAGCCAGGTCGGTATAAAAAAAACAAAAGCCCCGTATCCTTCTGGATATGGAGCTTTGTTTACCTCTTTGGTTTTACCCGAGGTCAACCTAAATACGATTTGAGGAGCTTGCTACGTGTTCCTTGTCTTAATCTTCTGATTGCTTTTTCCTTGATCTGGCGGACGCGCTCTCTAGTGAGGCCAAATTTGTCGCCAATCTCTTCCAATGTCATTTCCTGACAGCCTATACCGAAAAACATTTTGATTATCTCACATTCTCTTTCGGTTAGTGTAGCAAGTGCTCGATCAATTTCTTTTGCCAATGACTCGTTCATCAACGATCGGTCAGCGATAGGAGCGTCGTCGTTCACAAGCACATCCAAAAGACTGTTATCTTCGCCTTCTACGAACGGTGCATCCACAGAGATATGTCTTCCGGACACCTTTAGAGTATCTGAAATCTTATCTACAGGAATATCCAGTTCATCTGCCAGTTCTTCGGGAGAAGGTCTACGCTCATTTTCCTGTTCGAATTTAGAGAAGGCTTTGCTGATCTTATTCAGCGAACCAACCTGATTCAACGGAAGACGAACAATTCTAGACTGCTCTGCCAAAGCCTGCAAAATAGACTGACGAATCCACCATACAGCATAAGAAATGAACTTAAACCCTCTGGTTTCATCAAATTTCTCAGCCGCTTTAATCAATCCCAGGTTACCTTCGTTAATAAGGTCAGGTAAACTTAATCCCTGGTTTTGATATTGCTTAGCTACAGAAACGACGAAACGCAGGTTAGCTCTGGTTAATTTCTCCAATGCTCTCCGGTCGCCTCTTTTAATTGCCTGTGCCAATTCTACTTCCTCTTCCACTGTAATAAGATCTTCACGGCCTATTTCCTGAAGATACTTATCAAGCGAAGCACTTTCGCGATTGGTAATGGACTTTGTGATCTTTAACTGTCTCATCCAATGTTTTTAATTGAGAAATATCAGGGTGCAAAGATAATATTATTTTTATTGACAAAATTGGTCGAGTGCACCCTACACCCGACCAATTATAAACCTTTAACAATCTTCCCGCCAAATAAGACGAATATAACTTTATTTTATTATTCGGCTAGATCAATAGCATATACTTTTGTACGTCCGTTCGGATAAAAACCTTTTACAACGATGTAACGATCATCTGCATTACCTTTCAAGACCTTGTCTACCAACTTTTCGAGTTGTTCGGGTGTAGAGATCTTCTGGTCATTGACAATCATGATAACGAAGCCTTTCTGGATTCCGGCATCTTTCAATTTGCCTTTCAACAATCCTGTTACTTCAATACCGTAGCTTACACCAAGTTCGCGTTTTTGTTTATCCGTCAACGCTTTAAAAGCGGCTCCAAGAACATCTGCACTGCTGTCACCTGCGCTCTTCACAACAGATGTGCTTCCTTGTGCATTACGAAGTTCCACAGTAAATTTCTTATTGCTTCCATTACGATCTACAGTAATTTCCACTTTATCTCCGGGACGATATTTGCTGATTTGTTCCTGCAAAGCATTAGCATTCTTTACTTTCGCACCATTTACAGCAATAATCACGTCACCTTTTTCGATACCGGCTTCTTTAGCTGAACTTCTTTCTGCGAAATCTGACACGCAAGCCCCTTCAGAGACCTTTATTTTCGACTTCAGTTCAGTCAACTCTTCTTTCAACTTACTATCCAGGTTCGGATAACTCAACTGATCAGCAATATCACCTACACTCATCATCAAGACTCCAAGGATTGCACGCTGTACAGTACCATACTGTTTCAAGTCGCTTGCCACCTTACCTGCAATACTGATAGGAACAGCAAATGAATATCCGGCAAAGTTTCCTGTTTCAGAATAGATAGCCGTGTTGATACCAATCAGTTCACCTTTTGTATTCACCAAAGCCCCCCCACTATTACCTGGGTTTACGGCAGCATCCGTCTGGATAAATGATTCGATTTTACTTCTGTCACCTCCCATAGAGATTCCACGGCCTTTGGCACTAACGATACCGGCAGTAACTGTCGATGTCAGGTTGAACGGGTTACCAACAGCCAGCACCCACTCTCCTACCTTCAATTTTTCAGAATCACCGAACGGAATAGTCGGAAGATCTTTTGCATCTACTTTTATCAATGCAATATCTGTCGTAGGATCCGTTCCGATCAATTTAGCCGAAAACTTACGGTTATCATTCAATGTCACTTCCAATTCATCCGCCCCGTCAATCACATGGTTATTTGTGATAATATATCCATCTGTGGAAATAATAACACCTGAACCAGATCCGACACGAGGCTGCGGTTGCGGACGCTGAAAACCTCCTCCGCCTCTTCCTCCAAATCCGAAGAAGTACTCAAAAGGATCGACATATTGCTGCTGTCCTCTGCCATCATCAGCATACTGCTTGGCATTGGTTGTAGCTTTAATATGCACTACCCCATGCACGGTACTTTCTGCCGCCTGGGTAAAATCGGTATTTTCCGCTGCCACTACATTCAATCCGGCATATCGAATAGGCTGGTTGAATGTGTTCGTAGAATCGGTGACATAAACCGGCTGTTTCTTATTCATTAAATAAGCACTTGTTCCAACGGCTGCCCCCGTACTAATCGCAGCAACAAGAACGACTCCCAGCACATTTTTCCACATTGTTTTCATACTTTTTCTATTTTATCAAACATTTAAATTTAACACTTTTCTTTCGACAAAGAAAGTTCAAAAAACGTGCGATTATTCCATTTGCCTATGATTTTTTATCACTTTTAACGACGAATTATACGGGGTTAACGGCACTTAACAGTACTGTGTATTGCAAAGTACCTTTTTAACAATCATCCGCCTGTCAAATGGTCATGCTTTCAGTAATATAACAGCAGAAACGGCAGAATGTTCATATCTGTTGACAGATGACAGGTGACAATTGGCAGGTAAAAAAGGGGCATCCTTTGCTTATTAAGTAGTTCTTAACCTACTTATTAAGTAACTCTTCGCTTACTCGATAAGTAGCCTCCCCTGCTACTTACTAAGTAAGCCGACGTCTACTTAGTAAGTAACTCAAAAGCAACCCGAAAGACAACCCGTTCCTGTCTTTCCTCAAAATTGTCAACTGTCAACCGCCAACTGTCAACTAAAATAGTTATCTTTGTCGCATTGCAGCCTGCCGGTCTGTCGCTCATCTTCGGATGTGAGGAAAGTCCGGGCAACACAGAGCACCATACTTCTTAACGGGAAGTTGTCCGCAAGGGCAAAGTAGTGTAACAGAAAATAACCGCCGGACTCGTCCGGTAAGGGTGAAAAGGTGAGGTAAGAGCTCACCGGATCCCGTAGCAATACGGGATGCCGTACGCCTTATGGGTTGTAAGGTCATGTATACCGGCGTATGTAGGATTGCTCGTCCGATGCCGGGGGGTAGACCGCTAAAGCTTGCCGGTGACGGTAAGACAAGATAAATGGCAGACACTCCAACTTCGGTTGAAGCACAGGACCCGGCTTACAGGCAGGCTGCATTTTTTTATTCATCCGGCAAACACCTTTTGCCCCTACAAATCACAGCATGAAGAAGAAGACGGATAAAAAGACTGCTGATAAAAAGCCTCTGATAGAACGGATCAACGCCTTGCTGACAAGAACCATTCGTTTTGTAACTTACGACATCTGGAGAATTACAGAAAATGAAGTAAGCGGCCTGAAAGAACTTTATATCAACACGATCAAAACAGTCATACTTGCCGTACGCGGTTTCAACAGCGAGAACCTGCAAACAAAGGCATCCGCTCTTACTTACAGCACCTTGCTGGCGATCGTTCCGCTTTTGGCAGTATTACTGGGTATTGCCAAAGGTTTTGGATTTCAGGAAGCCGTACAGCAGGAACTGTTCGATTATTTTCCCCGGCAAGAACAGGAGCTCAGCGAAGCCTTTAAATTTGTAGAAAGATATCTGGCACAGGCACAAGGTGGTGTAATCATCGGAGTCGGCCTTATCCTGTTATTTTACACGGTCATTAACCTGATTTCATCCATTGAAGATACTTTCAATGATATCTGGCAAATCCAAAAGTCACGCCCCTGGCATCGAAAAATATCCGATTATCTGGCGCTATTCCTCATATTACCGGTATTAATGACAGCATCGAGCGGTCTATCCATCTTCCTGTCTACCCTGCAGAATTCATTTCTAAGCAGTTATGTGTTTTTCACTCCGCTGGTCGAGTTTGTCCTGAATATCGCTCCGTTCGTAATTACGATAATGGTATTTACAGGTCTTTATGTTTCACTTCCTAACACGAAAGTAAAATTCGTAAACGGATTGATTGCCGGGACACTAGCAGGTTCTGCTTTCCAGTTTTTCCAGTTCATCTATATCAGCGGGCAGATATGGGTAAATAAGTACAATGCTATTTACGGTAGTTTTGCTGCATTACCTTTATTATTATTATGGTTGCAACTATCCTGGCTGATATGTCTTTTCGGAGCCGAACTAGCCTATGCTTCCCAAAACGTAAAAAAGTTCAGTTTTGAACGCGACAGTAAAAACATCAGTCGGCGATACAAGGATTTCCTGACATTACTGATAGCCTCTCTGATCGTAAAACGTTTTGTAAATGAAGAAAAACCTTATACTGCCGATGAATTATCAGACGCCTATCGCATCCCGATACGTATTACAACGGAAATACTCTATTTACTAACGGAACTCCATATCATTATAGAAGTAAATTATGAAAATGACGAACGTGTTGTCTATTACCAACCTGCTGTTGATGTAAACCTGATTACTGTCAGCTACCTCCTCACCAAAATGGATGAGTATGGTTCTGAGAACTTCAAAATCGACACATCCCGTCTTTTCAATAAAGAGTGGCACACATTACTAAAAACCCGTGAAGACATGATCAAAGCAAACAGTAATATACTTCTAAAAGACTTATGAAACACGACCTGACCCACGGATCTGTCTGGAAAGTAATCGTACGCTTTGCACTTCCTTTGCTGATCGGTAATCTGCTGCAACAATTATATAATGTAACCGACAGTATTATCGTCGGACAATTTTTAGGGAAAGAAGCATTAGCAGCCGTTTCCGCCTCTTTCTTTATATATTACTTCATTATATCCCTCGTTATCGGTGTCGGAAGCGGAACCTCCGTAGTCGTTTCGCAATTCTTCGGAGCCAAACAATATGACAAAGTGCAACGTGCTTTCTCCTCCTTTTTCATTTTTATGCTGGTAGCAGGCATTGCCCTTTCAATTGCCGGGATCATATTCGCCGAACCTATCTTCCGCCTGACCAACACGCCGGAGGAAGTCATACCCGATGCCGTCGCTTATTTCAGGATTTATATAGGAGGAACATTCCTGTTCGTCACATTCAATAGTATCATTTCCATATTAAGAGGCGTGGGGGAATCCGTACGCCCTATGATCTTTATTTTCATCACCACCGTATTGAACATCGTCCTCGATTTACTATTTATCGTTGGCTTCGGCTGGGGGATCGAAGGAGCGGCACGCGCAACCGTCATAGCACAGGGAATCGGAATGTGTGTGGCTTTAGGTTATGTAAATAACACCCACCCGCTCCTATCCATCAAAAAACAAGATTTACTGTTCGACATGAAGCTATTCAAAGAAGGATTGAAAATAGGACTCCCCACCAGCGTACAACAATGCGCGATCGCTTTGGGACTGATTGCTCTTCTCGGAATAGTGAACGGCTTCGGCACCGATACCCTGACCGCTTACGGTGCCGCCGGGAAAATCGACACGATCATTACACAAGCTGTCCTGACACTATCCGGCGCACTGGCTGCATTCTGCGGACAAAACATCGGAGCCGGCCGCTTCGACCGTGTACGCAAAGGACTACGGTTCACCATGCTGGTCAATGTCATATTCAGCGTGGTCACCTTCACAGCTATTTACTTCTTCGGGGAAGAAATGATGCGCGCCTTCACCAACGACCAGGCAGTAATTGCGATCGGAAAAGAATATTTACTGATCATCGGGGGATTCTTCATTGTGCACGGAGCTTTGAATATCTACAATGGTGCACTTCGGGGAGCCGGAGATACGATTTTCACAATGGTGACCAGCCTGCTTTGCCTGTGGCTAATCCGTATTCCGCTGGCTTACCAGCTAAGTGCCTGGTACGGCCGTCAGGGAATATGGTGGGCTATCGGGATCAGTATCGGCATAGGATTGGTTATTACGTACATATATTATAAGACCGATATCTGGAAGAAAAGATGTGTTGTAAAATAAACGGCAGAACGCTTCGGGATAAATGCCCGGTCGCTCTGCCGTTATTTCTTTACTAAAAGAGGAAATCTTTCATTTGAACTGCATCATTTTGCTGATGTATTTACCGACAATATCAAATTCCAGATTTACTACAGTTCCTTTTTCGATCCGGCAGAAGTTTGTATTATCGTGTGTGTAAGGAATGATAGCCACCTCGAAACTATTCTGCTGTGAGTTGCAGACAGTCAGACTGACACCGTTTACACAAACAGATCCCTTTTCCACGGTCATATATCCCTGCTGCGCCATCGCCTTGTCGAAAGTATATTCAAATGTATAATACCAGCTTCCGTCCGCTTCGCGTACATTCGTACAAACAGCCGTCTGATCCACATGCCCCTGAACGATATGTCCGTCCAGACGACCGTTCATCATCATGCTTCGTTCAAGATTTACCAGATCACCGACTTTCAGCAGTCCCAGATTGGAACGGTCCAGCGTTTCCTGGATAGCTGTCACCGTATAAGTTTCATCGGTCAGGTTCACCACTGTCAGACAAACGCCGTTATGTGCCACACTCTGATCGATTTTCAGCTCATTTACAAATGAACACTTCATCGTGATATGCAGGTTTCCCTGATCTGCATTCAACGCAACTACCTGAGCAGCTTCTTCTACAATTCCTGAGAACATAGTATTGTGTTGTTTAAATTAATATTATCAGGTTCAAAGATACGAAAAAACACTATATTTGTCGTTAGTAACTTAATCTATAAAAATTATGGACGCACAAAAAGTGGATATGTTCCTCATGACAAACAGTAGCAAACTACCTGCCAGTCATATACCTATCATCAGGGATCGTCTGTTGGACATGGACGAATCCAAGCTGATTTATTTACAAACCTGCGATTTCAAAGACCCGACTATCATACTTATTATTTCCGTTTTCCTCGGCTCATTGGGTATCGACCGTTTTCTGATCGGCGATGTAGCCTTGGGTGTCGGTAAGCTGGTCACTTTAGGCGGTTGCGGGATCTGGATGATTATCGACTGGTTTCTGATCATGGATGCGACGAAAAAGAAGAACCTGGAACAGTTGCAGAATATATTAATGTTCTAATCCCTGCTACTTGTGGGAAAAAGAAATAAATATGCATATCTTGCTGTAACCATTATAGCGGGATATGCATTATTATCATTTCCTTGCATTTTCCACACAATGACAGGATATCCGTGTCCGGCCTGCGGAACGCGTCGTGCAATTCTTGCCCTACTGAACGGAGATATAGGCGATTCAATCCTCATCAATCCTTATGGATTACTCTTTGTTTTGCTGGCTGTCTTCTTTGTTACAGGTATCGTTTTTGACTTCGTACGAAAAAGGCAAACGTTCCGGGATTGGCTGAAAAAAGCGGAGCGCAAGCTGGCAAATAAGTATATTCTTACATTCATTATTCTATTAACAATACTGAACTGGATATGGAATATCCACAAAGGATTGTAATAGAGCCGGGAAATACTTATATTTACACATTGTTAAACCTACTGACTAAAAATATGGAAGCTGATAAAGTCGATAAATTCCTCCTGGCTAATGAGAGTAAATTTCCTGATTACGAAATTCCCATCCATAAGCTGCTCAATCTCCCCCCGGAGAAAGAAACTCTTTTAGAAAACACCCATTTCAGAAGTCCGGGAATCATACTACTTCTCTCCATTTTCCTCGGTGTGACCGGTTTGGACCGTTTCCTGATCGGAAATATAGGCAAAGGCTTTGGTAAACTTCTGACCGGCGGCGGCCTCGGGATATGGTATATTGTCGATTGGTTCCTGATCACCGGGGCGACCAAGCGATATAATATGAATAAGTTGATGACGATCCTATCATAAGTCAACCCAATATTTTGTATATTGCCACTGTATTAATATTAATAAAAACAATTATATATGGAAACTACACAAGATCCGATAGATCGGCTTTCTCAATCAATGATGGACCATTCGATATGCCGCAGAGCAATATTAATATATACGCTACTGACCGGGTACTCGCTTTTCGACTCTATCCAGACTAAAAAGAATTATACGAAATGCAACATCACGTATAAAGACGCAGAGTTCATCTCTGACCGGTTCGGAGAAATAACAGGTATAGATATTGCTCCTGAAAAATTTCTGCACGATAAAAACCAGCTGGCCGACGAATTGCTTGACGATTATCAGGAATATCAGTCTTTACTGGCAAACTACGACGAGAATACGCGCTCCATGGTTATAGCATTTTACCAGTTTTTGTTTTATTATCGCAAATTGCCTCATGAAGTAATCCTGACTTTAGAAATTGCTTTGTCTGCATTTCTGAAATATGTATCCGGAAATATCAATAAAAAGGAATTAAAAAAACAGATTATCAACTTCGATATTCTCAATCAAAAAACTATCAAAGTAGACTCTATGTATGTACGTCACAATTTCATCTGCATGGAAAAAGACTTCAATGATATCTGCCTCAAGAAAGCAAACAGGATACTGAAACAGGCAGGCGAAGCCCCACTGAGCAAGTATACAATAGATGTCAGCATATAAGACACTACCAAAAAAAATAGAGGTAAAGCCTAAGCCTTACCTCTATTATATAAAGATATGATCTCTCTATCTTATTTTGCCTGTTCCAACTGCAATGTCTTAGTCGGTTCGTCGCAAACTTCTGTTGGACCGAAGTACTGGATCGGACCCGGATAAACGTAGCTGGTAGTCAATGCCCATTCGTCGCGGTTAGCAGCGAATTTCTTGAAAGGAGCACCATCCAGTTTAACCAACGCTTTCTGGATAACCGGCTTCATTTCGCCATGACGTTTTTCCATGTTCATCATCATTGTTACAGGGATACCACCGGCAATCCACTTTTCAGCAGGAGCAGTCGTATTACGTACAGATGACATATAACCGGTCTTACCTGCTGCGATCAGGCAAGAAGCAGTGTAACCTAATGAATAGCAATAGTCTGCATCGTAGTTAGACGGAGCAGCGCAACGTCCTTCATAACCGAAGAAGTGATGCAATGCAGAGAATTTACCGTTATATTTACCGGCTTTCTTCCATTCGTCCAATTTCTTGCCAACCATTTCAGACAGTAATTTTTCTGTTTCGATCAGAGAAACCTGAACGTTTCCGTGCGGGTCGCGGTCCAAAGACAACTGACGGGCAACGCCTTCCGGAAGAGAAGCATACAGGTCAGAGTTTTCTTTAGTCAGCTTGCTGATGATATAAGCACGCTGTTCGCTCTTCTTGATCATCTTGAATTCAGCATCGTGTTTAGCCAGGAAGTCGTTCAGTTCGGCGATCAGACGTTTCATAGCCGGAACGAATTCGATCAGACCTTCAGGGATCAGTACGGTACCGAAGTTTTGACCGTTTTCTGCACGTTTTGCAACGATTTCAGCAACATAAGTCACGATATCGTCCAAAGACATATTTTTAGCTTCCACTTCTTCTGAAACGATAGCGATGTTCGGCTGAGTCTGCAAAGCACATTCCAGTGCGATGTGAGATGCAGAACGGCCCATCAGTTTGATGAAGTGCCAGTATTTCTGAGCTGAGTTACAGTCACGTTGAATGTTACCGATAACTTCCGAGTAAACTTTACAAGCAGTATCGAAACCGAAAGAAGTTTCAATCTGTTCGTTCTTCAGGTCACCGTCGATAGTCTTCGGACAACCGATAACCTGTACACCTGCGTTGATAGCTTTGTAATATTCAGCCAGTACACAAGCATTTGTATTAGAGTCGTCACCACCGATAATAACAAGTGCCTTGATGTCCAGCTCTTTCAGGATTTCCAGCCCCTTGTCGAACTGTTCTTTGGTTTCCAGTTTAGTACGACCTGAACCGATCATATCGAAACCGCCTGTATTACGATATTCGTCGATAATATCAGCAGTCAGTTCCATATATTTGTGATCGATCAGACCACCGGGACCCAGGATAAAGCCATACAGGCGGGAATCCTTGTTTGTAGCCTTCACACCGTCAAAGATACCGGCAATCACATTATGACCACCAGGAGCCTGACCACCGGAAAGGATTACACCTACATTGATAGCAGGCATTTCTTTCTTTTCGTTGCTCTTTTCAAAAGTAACGATTGGCATTCCGTACGTGTTAGGGAACAGTTC
This sequence comes from Parabacteroides caecihominis, assembly GCF_023656785.1. NCBI lineage: Bacteria > Pseudomonadati > Bacteroidota > Bacteroidia > Bacteroidales > Tannerellaceae > Parabacteroides > Parabacteroides caecihominis. The sequence continues at coordinate 61,180 of NZ_JAMOKS010000034.1, read as the reverse complement.
CTTAATTTCTTCCTGATCGGCTACTGATTGAGTGTATTCACCATCTACGGCTTTTACAGCACCTTTCAATGCAGCGGGTACCTTAGGCTGGTAAGCTGCTCTTGCAATTTGTAATGCGCTCTTTGTCATTTCTTAATCTGATTTATATAGATATTATCTGATTCTTATCTAAAGCGGTGCAAATATAGAAATATTTCTCCAATCATGAAAGATAAGAATAACCGATTAGATCTTTATTCCGCATTTTTCTTCAGCCACTCGAGTCTGCGCATATCGGGCAAGTGCTTTACCTCAAAGTGTTCAAACTTCGCATTGAAGCCGTTCCCGTCGGGGCAGGCAGCCATAAAACCGACCTTTACCGGAATATTGTCCTGCAACCAGGCGTTACGCATCATCGTGTATGTTTTATCGTCGAACGAATAGAATATTTCTACCGCATCCAGGCGTCTGACCGCTTTGATCCAGATATATGGGACAGCCTTATCCAGCGAAATCACGCTCCAGTCGCTCGTTTTATGGGTAACGACAGTACTCAGATTGAATTTACCGTCTACAAATTCGATACCCGCCTTGATATAATTCTCATGGTCGATACGGAGCATCAGTCCGGCCTGGTCGAAACGCGCTTTATACTCGCCTGTCACCTTCACCTTTACTTCAAACTCGCCGCCATAAGTGGCATAATAAAAAGGAGCATCATCGACCGTAAACCCATAATGGGAGATACGCCAGTAATCGCTCTGCGGGGTGACAAACATGGATAATGCCTTGTCCTTGATTTCCCACTTTGCCGGTTCGTTGAACCATTGCATCTTTTCCAACGTCTGTGCTGACGTCATTTGTATCGACAGGAAAGCCAGTGCTCCCAAAATCATTTTCTTCATTATTTTCTTCAATTATAAATTGGTCGGATTACATAAGTCAGTCCTTATTATTGCCTGCTCTAGCTATTTAAGACCACTTGATAAAATGTCTCATGCAAAGATATTGAGATTTATTGAAAAACCGCCTAGAAATCTTTCAATATCCCCATCATGGCTGTTCTCCGTTTATACGCCTGACGGAAAACATCCACAAGGAGGCGGACTTCCTGCTCTCCTCCTTTCAGCTTCAGCATTTCTTTCAGTGCTTTTGCCACGTATTCATAATGCGATCGGCCTGTACTCTTATCGGCATAAACCTGAACATGTGAACTAAAACGCTCCAACAAATCTTCCGGATAATCATCTTTTAAATAACGGGAATAAATCAATAGAACATTCAATGAAGAATTACGTCTCAGAAAGTTCTCCAGCCGGGCAACATCTCCTTCTTCCACATAAATATCAGCTTCTACCGAAGAAGTCCAGCAACTTGCCGGAAAAGGAGTTTGTTCGATCAGTTCACTAAAAAAGGAATCCCATTCCCCGACCGGTATCAATTGTTTTAATAACCGGTAATAATCCATATCACCTTTCTTTTCAATAAACAAATCTTTAGCGGTACTTATGACATGGGGAATATCCTGCATCCGTTGATAGATTATTAATTTCTTATTCTTCCATTTATGGATATTATAAGACCGTTCTCCCTGTTCCTCCAGGCGAATGCCTTCTTCCAATGTCAACAAGGCTTCTTCATACTTTTCAGCATCGATCAAATCGTCAATCCGTAAATTTCTTATTTCCGGCAAGAAAAGATAACGCATGGTAGTTGCTTCCGCTTCTTCATTACGATCCAACAGATAAAGCAGATCTATTTTCTTGCTTACAAAGGCGGAAAGACCGGCATCCGACTCATCCAGTCCTGCCAGTTCCTTTTCGACACGTTCCAGCACCTTAGTCAATGGCAGGGCATTCATCTCAAATTCATCCCTGAGTTCCTCGATTTCATAGATACAATATTCCGTATAAGCCGAAAGATCGCATATTTCGTCTAAGGATTTCAGGATATCATCTTTCAGAGATTGAGGAACTTCCTGGCTATTTCCCAACGACATCAAACCTTCTCCGGCCATATAACAATCATCTGAAAGAGCAAAATCATTATCGTAAGAAGCATAATACGAATCTTCTTTATAATGTTTGCCTATCGAGCGAAGCACTTGTATAAAGATAGAAGCCGCATCCCCAAACGACTTCTGCTTCATTAGAAACTCTGCTTTCTTCTCATAAACGGACAGTTTGCGTGATATTTCGTTCAAATCGACTTCGTACGAATAACGTCTTCCGGATCTCCCATATCCACTGCCGGACGGTGAGGATAGAAAACACCTTTCCACTTCCTGACAATAATCCGTATCAAGGCTCTCTGTATTCCGATCAGGAATAAATTGTTGTTTCAAAGCATTCCTGAAATCAACATGATGAACAGCGTATTCCGATAAAAACGACATTAATTGCTTCTTGTCTGCGATAGCAAGTATCTCGTTGATTTCAGCTTTGACTGTCTCAGAAGAAAAGTCCCTGCTCTTACTCTCCGTCTCTTCTGCCTGGATAAAATATTTTTCCGTCTTTTTCCTTTCTCTGATCGTTAACAATGTGGCAACCACATGCTTACACATATCTCCTTCATAAGGACAATCACAGATATAATCCATGACCTTATCATCTTCAAGGGTTACTTCCACTGTATAATCCTCAGTACCCAGAACAGTTGCAACCCATTCCTCAGGAAAGTCTTCTTCCAGATTTCTCACTGCTCCCTGCCTATAATAAGATATACCACGCTCCCATATCTGAGGAAGCGCATAATTTTCAAAATTCGATAGTGTTATCATGATGTTCGTATGGAATTGGTGTTTCTTCGATACAATCTTTATATAATTGCCGAGTCATCGTCTCAAATTCCCCAATAGATTCAACCATTTCATCTTCAGTAAGATCATTCTTCATCTGTAGCAGACAGGTTACCATCGTTTTTCTACGTTCAATGAGAGTTTTCTCATTCAAGTTAAAGAAGGATATTGTTTTTTTACCTTTTACACAACCTCCAGTAGGAATGAGTTCTCCAGTAAAAGAGAATTCCAGATAGTCACTTGGGGGATCTTCCACAGGATTAACTAAGTTATTATAATCATCAACTGTTTTAATTTGTTTGTCCTTATACTTAGCCCCATATTTTTCAGAGTTACATGATACTAGCATATTATCATACTCAAATGTTTTTTGAGGAAATAAGTTACGTGTATAATAATGATCGATATGGCAACTCTCATTTCCAGCAAGACGGATTTCAGTATATGCACAACAGTTCCCCTGTTCTTTTAATAGATGTTCTCGTAACTCCTGTCGAACAGGGCTGATATCTTCCCAATTCCCGGGATCATTCTTTGCAATAAATTTAGTAAAGAAATCAGGAACGCCTCTTTTTAAAAGTTGTTTCATGCCTTTTTCCTTTTGCGAATAACTTCCATTCGGATCAACACCAAGTCACGATCAGAATATCCCAATAAAGTTTCCATCCGGGATAGTGCTTCTTTGAATTCAGGAGAATCATACTCTCCTTTATTCACCATATTGCATAATTCTGATAGCCGGCATTCAATATCCGGTATTCTTAGGTATTTTACACCTTGTATTTCACTCAATACTTTTTCAACCGTCCAACCATAAGAGCCATCAGTACAATTTTCAGCTCGGACATACCCTTTATCATCACGTATAAAAACACGTATTTCTTCTTTGTAGGCAGACGATATTATTTGCGAAGAATGGGTCGCAAGTATAAACTGACAGTCATTACTTTCTGAGCAACGACGGAGAACAGGAATTAGCCTCACCTGCCAGGATGGATGCAAAGAGTCTTCCGGTTCATCAATCAGAATAACATGTCCTTTCATACTGTCCGTAAATAGAGGAAAGACTTTAGATAATATTTGCTGCTCACCGTTAGACAATCCTTCAATACCAAATTCTTTATTATTCAGATCAGTGAAAATTAATTGTTTTTCCTCACTAATACCTTTGAACCGGACCTGCAGATCAAATCCCGAAAAAATATCATCAATTAATGACTGGATTTTATTGTATGCCTCAAAACTGGTCTTCCCCTCTACATAAACGAACTTATCAACATACCTGATAATTTCTTTTTGCAACTGGTTAACAGAACTTTTATCATCTGCTGTATAAAAAATAACCTTAGAAAATGCTTTTTTATACGACTCGCTGCCAGGAGAGGTTGGAAGTTCAAAAGTCTCTATTAAGCCATCATTATCTATAGTCATACAACCTTCAGGCTTATTGGCAGAGTCGTCACCATAAATCACATCTCTAAGCAAGGTGGTTTTTCCATTACCATTAACGCCTGTAAGCACAATAAGATTTTGAATCTTATCTGCACTAGAAAAGTTGATATCAAAGTTTTGAAAAACTTTGTACGCTTCAATATGGATATGTTTTAGCTTCATACATTCATAATTAATAAATCTCTATGCTTCGCGAAGATACATAAAAACAGAGTAGATTCAATATTTACAAACAATTTCTTTCCTTTGTCCATTTCAAATGCTTGTAAATTAACATCATCAAGCTCGGCAAAACGACCTGTAGCAACGGCCGATCAGCAAAAGAGCCGGACAAGATAAAATTATCACCGGGATAGTTTCATTTATCCCTTATATTACTTGCTTTTACCTCGGACATGTATTATCTTTGGAAGGCAGGTAAGTTGTTGCCGACGTCCTCGGCAAAATAAACGACGTCCTCGACAGCTTTGCCGACGCCCTCAACAATATTGCCGAGGGCGTCGGCAACAACTTGCATCGGCATAAAAACAGAACAAGGTCTGACATAATCTAAGAGAAGTCCGGCTAATTATAGAAATTAGATAACGATTAAATGACACTAGTATGGGGAGAATAAAATTCGGAGTATATAAGACTCCTAAAGGAAATGCAACAGAGCAACAGTCTTGCGCCCGGCTTATATCTAAAGGGACCATGCGGATGGAAGATATTTGCGAATATCTCTCGGATTCGTGTTCGCTGACTTCGGCCGATGTGAAAGGGGCGATAGAGGCGCTGACCACCTATATCGGACGGAACTTATCGAACGGCTATTGTGTGGAGCTGGAGGGATTAGGGCACTTCTCCCCTGCCCTCAAGACATTACAGAAAACGGATGAGAAAGGCAAAACAGTCTTCTTTGCCAGGGCGGACGGGGTGAACTTCCGCTGCGCCAAACGATTGAGGGAACTGGTCAACAAGGACCGCCCACTAAAAATAAAAAGAGAGAATGTCACTTCTAACGAACTGACGGACAGGAAAAACAAGATGCTTAAATTCCTGCAAAACAATCCGTATATCAATCTGACTGATTATGCAGGAATAAACCATTGCAGCCGTTACCGGGCAACCGAGGACATGAAACTGTTTGTAAAAGACGGCATAGTTATTAAGATGGGATACAGGACGCACCGGGTTTATTCGCTGCCAAACGTCTCTGAGTCCTAACCATTCGTCTTTAATCCAGCTTCTTTTCATGCAGCCACTTCAAAAGCAGGTCAGCCACCTCTACGTTATTCAGGTCGGAAAACGGGAAATGCGTATTGCCGTGCAAGCCTGCTTCGGGCAGATGAACGACCGTTACATCACCGCCACGTTCATTGAGCATCTTCGCCCACTGGCGCATAAGATGCAGACGTCGCGTCCACTCGTACAGCTCCGGCCGTTCATCCGTCTCCAGTAGATTGTCTCCGTAGTAGATGATGATCGGAACTTTCGTGTATTCCATAAAGACAGACAAGGGAACCTCGATCCCTTCCGTATTTTTGGAAAGGGTCAGCACCATCCCTTCTTCCGGCACTAACCCTTCGGGAAAAGGTATTTCGCCACCCGGCTCATAAGAAACGATAGCCTTGATATTCTTTGTCTTCAATAATGTACGCCACCCAACAGGACCTCCTTGCGAGTGGGTGACGAAAATGGCCGGACCGATCCGGTCAAACAAAGCGGCATAGGCATCCGAATATACATCCAGATCAATAGTGCCGATTGTCGGTGTCATCTGGCGGAAGTATTGATTCAATGTTTCCTTGTCTTGTTTAAACTGCACCCCTTCGAAATAATCGGGCCACACGCCGAGGCGGAAACGGTTGAACCACAACTCCTCATCGAAGACAGGCGCAAGCGTTACGGTTTCCGTACTGCGCCCGGCATTGCCACGACGGGGCTGATCGACCATATAAGTAGTAAAACTACGGCGCAGAAAGATATTCTGAAAACCCTCGCGTCCGTCAGGTGTTGTCTCCCAGGTCTTCGAGAATTGCCCTATACCGTGAGCAAATACCAACGGATATTTCCGTGCATGGATAGGTATCTGATAGAATGTGTAGGCATGATCGCCATGATAAGTATGTCCCAGTGAATCGGTCAGTACCGTACCTCCTACGGCAAAACTGCCTTGCGCCTCCAGCCGTATCGGATTGCTTCGGGAACAACCTGCCAGCAGGATAACAGCACTCATACATATAATAATTATCCGTTTCATATCAATCATTCATAAGTTGTTTATTTTTGAACTTTAGCCTCTTGCTCTGCGTTGTAACGGCTTCCCGTGACAGGGATTGCAGCAACCGCCTCTTCCAGGTTGCGCATTTCTTCGGCTGTAAAATGAATATCCGCCGCCCGCAGGTTTTCTTCCAGATGAGAGAGTTTGGTCGTGCCGGGAATGGGAACAATCCACGGATGCTTGTTCATCAGCCATGCCAGTGCAACCTGAGCTGCCGTATATCCGCGCGTACGCCCGAAAGCATGAAGTACTTCCACAATCCTCAGGTTGGCGCGAATAGCTTCGGGCGTGAAGCGTGGCAACGTCTGACGGTTATCGTTCGTTGCGTCAAACTGGGTATATTCAGTAATCGCACCACCCAGGAAACCCCGGTTGATCGGACTGTAAGGAACGAAGCCAATTCCCAACTCCGCGCATAGCGGCAGTACGCTTTCCTCTGGCGTACGATGCATCAGGTGATATTCGCTCTGAACAGCCGTAACAGGTTGGATGGCATGGGCCCGACGAATCGTGTCGGCATTCACTTCGCACAGTCCGAAATGCAGCACCTTACCCTCCCGAATCAGTTCGCGCACTGTTTCGGCCACCACCTCCACAGGCATATCAGGATCGGCCCTGTGCTGGTAAAACATACCGAGCGTTTCCACCCCCAAACGACGCAGCGATTCCTCACACACCTTACGGATGTTCGCCGGCGAACTGTCCTCTTCCGATTTAACCTGTACGCCATTCACGAACTTGTGTCCAAATTTCGAAGTCACAAACACCCGGTCACCATAACCTTTCAACGCTTCGCCCATCAACAGTTCATTCTTATAAGGGCCATAACTCTCAGCCGTATCGAACAATGTTACGCCACGTTCAACAGCTTCATGCACGAGGGCTATGGCCTGCTTTTTATCGGGATGTTGGCTACGGTGATAATTTAATCCCATACAGCCGAACCCCATTGCAGAAACTTCCATAGACGCACGTCCGCTGCCCAACGTCCGGTGGTTGCGGATTGCTGCCATTCCGGAACCAACTGTCACAGATGTTCCCGATGAACTGTTTGCTGCCTTTTCCGTTGCCATTGTCTTACTCAAAACCGTCGGCACGCATAAGGCCGCACCTGTAACCGCCGCCGTTTTCAGAAATCCACGGCGATTCATATCACAATCATTCCTGTTCTCTTTCCTCATTATGTAACTCCTTTCTATTAATTATTCTGTTGCAAAATTACTCCGGCATATCTATCCTGCCTGTACCAAAACTACAGATAGAAATACCAATTTTACCGATTTGCAGAACAAGGGGAACAGTAAAAACAAAAAACAGTTATCTTTGTATATTTAACATTGCACATAAATAAAGCATAATGAAAGACTCAATAGCTTATTTACCAAAAGACAAACAGGCAGAATTGAATTTTCTGGTTAAAGAGATATTAAAAAGATTACCTCAAACAGAGTTTATTATTCTTTTTGGTAGCTATGCAAGGGGAAACTATGTGCGTCGTAGCATACGAATAGAGGATGGTGGCATTCCTACCGTTAAAATATCCGATTATGATATTTATGTAATAACAAGCGGCATCAACAGTAAAAAGGCGGAAACTGTTCTGGATAATGTAGAAGATATATTCTTTGCCGGGAAAGACTTTGACCGGGATACTCCTGTCGAGTTTATCAACGATGATATTAAGATGTTGAATAAGTACCTGGAAGAGGGACGGTATTTCTATACACAAATTAAACAGGAAGGCATTATCCTTTATAATAGCGGGAATCACAAATTAGCCCGTAGAAGAAAACTGAACTTTGCAGAGATAAAAGAACAGGCACAGGCTTATCTTGATGAAAAGTATGATAGAGCCAATAGTTTTTTAAGACAGGCTAAGTATGCGTATGAATATAAAGATTATAGAATGGAGGCTTTCTTATTGCATCAAGCCTGTGAAAACTATTACTATGCCATTCGACTGACATTTACTTTACGAAATAGCAAACAACATAATCTCTCTAAACTCTCATCCGCAACGAAAAGATATTCTGAGGACTTAGCAATCGTTTTTCCGCAAGATACTATTGAAGAGAAACGTCTTTTTACTTTGCTTAAGTCTGCTTATGTGGAAGCACGGTATAATCCATACTTTGTTGTCACCAAAGAAGACATTGACGCGCTTGTCCCTAAAGTAGAATTACTTAAAGATATTACGAAGCAAATTTGTACCGCCAAGATTAAGGAGTACGAGGAGCAGAGTAATATACAATAAAAATATAGTTTGCCAAGGATTTGTCACTTTCAGCCTGCTGATATTTTGCTAACTTTGTCTTGTTCAAATTAATCAGAATTATGAATATCGAAGAATTCAGAGAATACTGCCTTTCATTGAAGGGAGTTCATGAAAAGATGCCGTTTCCGAATGTGGCGGATAAGTACAGTCGGGATGTTCTGTGTTTTTACGTCGCAGATAAGTGGTTCTGCTTCGTGAATATCGAAGTTTTTGATTTTTGCTGCATTAAATGTAATCCGGATGAATCAGGAGATTTGCAGGGACAGTATGCCGGAATAACTCCGGGCTGGCATATGAATAAGAAATATTGGATCAGTGTCTATTTCAATCAGGATGTGCCGGACAATAAAATAAAGGAACTTGTGAAGAAATCCTATGAGATTGTCGTCGAGAGCCTCACTAAAAAGGAACGGGAGATGTTGCTGCAACAGGAATAAATAAAGAGCGTGCGGTATTCCCATATCACACGCCCCAACCCCTCACCTAAAGGGGAAAAACTCTCTCATCGTTAATTGAAATAATATGTGTATATTGAAAAACCATCTGCTTAGTTGCCGGCAGGCTTTTGGTAAAGCATTGTCTTACCGGGCGATGACAGGGAGGCCGGACAGGCATCTGCCGAAACTGCACGTTTGCAGGCCGGCTTGTCGCTCATCACAAAATGCAGGGATATACCGGATTTCACGTCATCGTATGTCAGATAAGATTTGTTGTATTTCTTGCCGTTTACATACATTTCTTTAATGTAAACATTCTCCTTCGACCAGTTCTCGGTCGTCATCTTTATCTCTTTGCCGTTACTCATCGTGATAGATAACGCTTCGACGCAAGGGGAACCTACGTTATATATATTACTGGAAGGCGCGACAGGATAGAAACCGGCACAGTTGAACATGTACCAGGCCGACATCTGTCCGCAGTCGTCATTACCGCTCAGCGAACCGGGTTCGTTGCCGTAGAAACGGTCTACTATCTCACGTATCCATTTCTGGCATTTCCACGGCTTGCCCAGGTAATTATACAGATAAGCGACATGATGGCAAGGCTCGTTGCCGTGCCAGTAACCACCGATACGTCCCTGAATGTCGTGAGCACCCGGAATATCGTCCGGCAACTCGACAGTAAAGAGTTCATCCAGCCGTTTCTCGAATAGTTTCTTTCCCGCCAGGTTGATATATCCCTGTACGTCATGCGGAACGGTCCAGGTGTACTGCATCGTAAAACCTTCGGTGATATCTCCCCAGCCATTTACCGACCCCGGTCCCTGGTAAGCGATCGGGGCAAACGGGGTGCGCCAGTTACCCTGGCTGTCACGGCCACGCATGTATTTGGTTTCCGGATCAATCAAGGTCTGGTAGGAAAGGGAACGGTTCAGGAAATAGGTATAATCGTCCGTCTTTCCCAAAGTCTGGGCAGCGCGGGCAATGCAATAATCGTCGTAGGCATACTCCAATGTTTTGGAAACCGACTCGGCTTCTTTGTCGAAGGGAACGTAACCGTTACGGTCGTAATCGGGCAGGCAATCGTAATGTTTATTCATTGCGGTTGTCTTCATGGCTTCGTATGCCCGTTCGTAATCAAATCCTTTGACGCCTTTAACGATCATATCCGCCAGGACGGATACGGCATGGTAACCGATCATACACCAGGTTTCGTTGCCGTAGAAAGACCAGATCGGAAGCATTCGCTCCGTGCTCTTATCGTAATGGGCGAGCATGGAATTGGCGATATCGGCGTTCACGTCCTGATGCACCAGGTTAAACCAGGGATGCAGGGCGCGATAGGTGTCCCACAAAGAGAAAGTGGTATAATTCGTAAAGCCTTTGGCCTGTTCGATATTCTTGTCCAGACCTCTGAAACTGCCGTCGGCATCCTGGAAGATAAAGGGATGCAAAGCGGCATGATAAGCAGATGTATAGAACGTCTCTTTTGTCTTCCGGTCGGCTGTCACGCGGTACTTTTCCAGTTCCTGCTCCCATAAGTCGATGCCTTTTTCTTTCAGGGCGTCGAAGGTCATGTCGTTCAGTTCCTGCATATTCAGTTGTGCCCCGGCTGTGCTGACTGCCGAGACGGAGGTTTTTACAATCACCTCTTCCCCGGCTTCCGTAGCAAAGGAAAGGCAAGCCATCAGGTTCTTTCCCCAGGCTTCGTTCGTGCTTCTGAAACGGGAAGTGTTATAAATAACCGGCTTCTTGTCCTGCATGATGCGGAAGTCCTTCAACTTTTTAGAGAAGACGGCGGTGAAATAAACATGGCGCTCCGGTCCCCAGCCTTTGACCAGCTTATAGCCGGTCAGGGTCGAATCGTTCTCCATACGGAGATTGGACCATTCGCAGGATTGCCACAACGTATGATTCAGGTCGATCATGATGAAAGACTTATCCGATTTGGGATAGGTGAAGCGAAACATTCCGCTACGCAGTCCGGCCGTCATTTCGGCTTTAACGCCGTAATCCTGCAACAGGACGGCGTAGTAATTGGGAGAAGTCCATTCCTGGTCATGGGTATAACGCGAACGGTAACCTTCATCAGGATTTTCGCGGGTTCCCGGATCGAGTTTCATTTCGCCGGTACCGGGGATAAACAGGAAGTCGCCCAGGTCGGGGATGCCTGTTCCGCTCAGATGTGTCAGACTGAATCCGAGGATGGAAGTATGGTTGTATTTATAACCGGCTGCCGCATCGTAGTATCTAGAGTCTGTATCCGGACTGATCTGGATACCACCGAACGGGATTTGTGCACCGGGATAAACATTCCCGTATCCGTCTGTTCCGACCAGGGGCCTGACGTAGTCGGTCAGTTTCTCATTCTGGGCCATGCCGGTCAGGGCAAAACAGGAGATGAGTAGTAAAGTAGATATTCGTTGTTTCATTATTTATCAGATGTGAACTAGTTAAGTGTCGTTGCTGTCCTGAAAGGACTAACTGTGAATAGCCCCCGGTGAAGCCGGGGAACCTCAAATATCTGCCAGATGGGACGTCCTTGAAGGGGGCGAACAACAAGCTATGATTGAACCCCTTCGGGGCTCACCGGATGAGACCGGCTATATTCCCCCGGCTTCACCGGGGGCTATTCACAATTGAACCCTTCGGGTCCATAACACCGCTGATAGCTCAATTACTTCTATTATTTCTTTATCTCATTCGAGAATGAATAAGGTGCATCCTTTTCCTCTGTGCCACGGACTTTGTTCGGGGTGGCGGACATGGTGCAGTTGATCGTCATGCCACGCAACAGGTCTTCGTGGGTCAGGTAGTTGCGGGTGTAATTCTTGCCGTTTACCTTCATGGAAGAGATGTAGCGGTTGGCTGCATTGTTATTGTTGGCATTGATCACTACCTTCTTGCCGTTTTCCAGATTCAGCGTCACGCTTTTGAATAACGGAGAGCCAAGGATATACTGGTCGGTTCCCGGGCAGACCGGATAGAAACCGAGTGCAGAGAACACATACCAGGCAGAAGTCTGTCCGTTGTCCTCGTCACCGCAATAGCCGTCGGGAGTAGCGAAGTACAGCTTGTCCATCACTTCACGTACCCAATACTGCGCTTTCCAGGGTTCACCGGAGTAGTTATACATATAGATCATATGCTGAATCGGCTGGTTACCGTGGGCATAGTTACCCATATTCATGATCTGCATTTCGCGTATCTCATGGATGACACCGCCATAATAACTGTCATCGAACAAAGGCGGCACATTGAATACGGAATCCATCATCGCATTGAAACCGGACTTCCCTCCCATCAGGTCGATCAATCCCTGCGGGTCATGGAAAACAGACCAGGTATAATGCCAGCTATTTCCTTCCGTAAAGGCATCCCCCCATTTCAACGGATTGAACGGAGACTGGAATGCACCGTCTTCATTACGGCCACGCATCAGCTTGGTTTCCTTATCGAACAGGTTCTTATAGTTCATAGCATGTTTGGCAAAGACTGCTATTTCCGATTCCGGTTTACCCAGCGCTTTTCCCAGTTTATAGATAGCCCAGTCATCGTAAGCATACTCCAATGTACGGGCAGCACTTTCGTTGATCTTCACATCATAAGGCACATAACCCAGCTTATTATAATAGTCGTAACCCAGACGGCCGGTCGATTTCACTTTCGGATGGACATTGTTCGCTCCGTGTACGACAGCCTCCCAAAGGGTTTCTATATCGTAACCGCGCAGACCTTTCAGATAAGCATCGGCAACAACCGAAGCCGAATTATTCCCTACCATACAGCCACGATGGCCGGGGCTCGCCCATTCCGGCAGGAATCCGCTTTCTTTATACGTATTCACCAAACCTTCCTGCATCTTCACATTCATCGACGGATACACCAGGTTCAGGAACGGGAACAGGCAACGGAAAGTATCCCAGAAACCGGTATCGGTAAACATATAACCCGGCAATACTTCCCCGTTGTACGGACTATAATGCACAATATTCCCATTGGCATCCACTTCGTAGAAGCTGCGTGGGAAGAGGACGGAACGGTACAGGCAGGAATAGAAAGTGCGCAGTTTGTCTACATTATCGTCATTCACCCGGATACGTCCCAGTACTTCGTTCCAGGTCTTACGACCGGCATCCGCTATTTCATCGAAAGACCGTCCTCCCAACTCTTTCAGGTTCAACTCAGCCTGTTCGGGACTGATAAAAGAAGAAGCGACACGGGCATGAACAACTTCTCCGCGACGGGTTGAGAAACCGATGATGGCACCGGTATGATTTTCCTGTGCTTCCGTTTCACCCTTACGGATTTCGCTGTCGCCGACCGTTGCCTTATAAGTAAAAGGCTTATCAAACACGACAACAAAGTAGTTCTTGAAATTCTCGGGAACACCTCCGCTGTTACGGGTGGTATAACCGATGATCTTATTTTCTTCGGGAATGATCTTGATATAAGAACCACGGTCGAAAGCATCGACAATCACATACGACTTATCCGTTTCGGGAAAAGTAAAACGGAACATGGCGGCACGTTCTGTCGGAGTGATTTCCGTCACCACATCATGGTCGGCCAGGTAAACACGGTAATAATTCGGTTTTGCCACTTCCGCCTTATGGGAAAACCAGCTGGCACGCTTATCCTGGTCGAACACCACCTTGCCGGTTATCGGCATGATGGCAAACTGACCGTAATCGTTGATCCAGGGACTGGGCTGGTGTGTCTGTTTGAAACCGCGTATCTTGTCGGCATCATAGGTATAGGCCCAGCCATCTCCCATCTTTCCGGTTTGAGGCATCCAGAAATTCATACCCCACGGCATAGCAATGGCCGGATAGGTATTTCCTGTGGATAAGGATATTTTCGACTGGGAGCCGACCAGGGGATTCACGTAATCCACCAGTTCGGTCTTATCCGCAGCCTTCATCGTGAAAAGACTGCTGCAAAAGGCAATAGCCAGAATAAATAACTTCTTCATGGAATATAGAATAATGATTAGTTAGCAGATAACGAATAGGGTTTGTCGTCCCCGGTAAATACACGCTTCTTATTCGGTGAAGAGGTCATTTCGAAAGTCAACTCTCCCCCATTCATAATATCCTGTTGCGTGATATAGGCTTTTGTATACGGTTTGCCGTTCAGACGGACAGATTTGACATAGCGGTTCTTGTCGCTGACCTTATCCGCCCTGACTTCAAAAGTCTTCCCATTTTCAAGCGATACCTTCATATAAGGCAGGTAGGGAGCACCCAACACATACTGGTCGGTTCCCGGACAAACGGGATAGAATCCCATAGCCGACAGGATATACCAGGCCGACATCTGGCCGCAATCGTCGTTTCCGCACAGGCCGTCGATATTATTTCGGTACATCTTGTTCATGATTTCACGCTGCCAGTATTGGGTTTTCCAGGGTTGGGTAGTCCAGACATACAGGAACGGGATATGATGGCTCGGTTCGTTGCCATGCACATAGCCGCCTAAAAGTCCTTCTTTAGTAACATCTTCCGTTTCGGCAAAGAACTCGTCCGGCAGATGCATCGTGAACAGCGAGTCGAGTTTGGACACGAAAGACTTGTCGCCTCCCATCAATTGAATCATATTATTGACGTCCTGAGGAACATAGAAAGAATAGTTCAGGGCATTTCCTTCAATAAACCCTTCGCCATGCGTACTCAACAGGTTGAAGTTTTCTTTCCAGCGTCCGTCCGAATAACGGGGACGGGCGTAACCGATACTTGTGTCGAACACATTGATATAGTTGGCTGCCCGTTTTTTATATTGGTTTGCCACCTGGTCGTTTCCTGCCAGGCGGGCGGTATTATAAATCGTCCAGTCGTCGTAGGCATATTCCAGCGTTAAGGAACCGGCGCTTCCGTTATGGTCGAGTGCAACATATCCTTTTTCCATATATTCCTTCGTTCCGTCATAATAAGGAATAGTAGAACTGCTGACCATCGCTTGCAGGACTTCCTCCTTATCCAGAGGCAATCCTTTTGCCACGGCATCGGCCAGCACGGATACGGAATGATAACCGATCATACACCAGTTTTCATTTGCCATATGACTCCATACCGGCAACGCTTTATGCACGCTTTGTTCGCAGTGTTTCAGCATGGAACGGGCAATATCGGTATTTACCTGGCGGTTGATGATATTGAATAACGGATGCAAGGCACGGTAAGTATCCCAGACAGAGAAAACCGTGTAGTTTGTAAAATCGTCGGCCTTGTGAATATTTCCGTCCAAGCCGCGGTACTGCCCGTCGACATCGGTATAGACACACGGATTAATCATGGTATGATATAAAGAGGTATAAAGCATAGCCAGCTGGTCGTTGTTACCTTTTGCCTCTATACAGGAAAGCTCCTTGTTCCAGGTATCCGAAGCCTTTGCCGCCAATTGGTCGAAACTGTAACCGGATGCTTCCGCACGAAGATTCTTCAGGGCGCCGTCGGTACTCACACCGGAAAGGGCTACCTTGACTTCCAATTCTTTGGAGGTTGCCGGGTCGAAATCGAAATAAGCGACGATCTTCCGTCCGCCGATATCCGGGAAATTCTCTTTCATATTGAATTTGCCGTAACCGCCACGGTAATTCACTTTCGCCTTTTCCTCGCAACCATAATGAATGACAGGTTTGGAGAAAGACATCGCAAAATAGGTGTAATTGGTCCGTGCCCATCCGTTTGTTATGCGATAACCGGTAACCAACGTATCATTCTCTACGCGGATATTTGTCCACAGGACTTTTCCGTCGTAATTGTAAATACCATGAATCATATCGAGGATAATACGCTGGTTTCCGCCATCGCCGGAAAAAGTATATTTATGAACTCCCACCCGTTTGGTGGTCGTCAGTTGCGCTTTTACGCCATAATCGGACAACATGACTTCGTAATAGCCGGGACGGGATATCTCTGTGTCGTGTGAGAAACGGGAACGGTAACCGCCGTCCGGATCGGTCGCTGTTCCGGGATTCAGTTTCAGGCAGCCGGTGGCCGGCATGATCAGTATGTCACCCAGGTCGGAATGACCGGTTCCGCTGAAATGCGTATGGCTGAAACCGACGATACTGCTGTCCTTATGCTGGTATCCGGCACAATATTCATACGAACGGGGTTGATACTTGCCATCGACATTGTGCGGGATCGTGTCGGTATCCGGACTTAGCTGCACCAGCCCGAACGGCACGCAAGCCCCCGGAAACGTATGCCCCATCCCGTTTGTTCCGATGATCGGATTGACAAAGGATACTTTCTCCTGTGCCCACAGCGTTCCACCTGCCAGCGCAGCAGACAGAAATAAGGCTAAACATCTTACAGATTTCATAGGTATGTAGTATTTATTTATTCTTTTGTCAGAAACGCCTGGTATTCATTCCACATGCTTTCAATACCGGATTCTTCGCCGAAAATACACTTGATCGCCTTGTCGAAACTCCACACATCCAGGTCGCGGACGGTCAGATGGAATTTACGTATGGCATCCGGGTCTTTTGTTTTCAGCCACTGGATAAAGAAGCCGGTCGTACGGTAACCATCCATCCAGTTACCACCCGGCTTACGGGTACTCATATCGAAAAAACCGGACTCTGCCCGCACGGCATCCGCCATCCCTTCTATACAGGCCCAAAATTCTTTATTCGTCGAGTATGAACCAATCCCTTTCGGTTCGAACTGATACGCATGGACCAGCTCATGATATAAGACACCACGTGTTTCAAAGTCGAGCTTGTAAAGCGATTCGTTCGCCGACTTCTCGATATGGCGGGTACTGTATTCGATATAAATAGCCGGAGGATTCCCGGATTTGGCAGAAACGCCATCATAATCCTTCAACGTATAATGAATGGTCTGAACATCATTCATGGTATCTTTCGCCGTATAGAAAAGGATTTCCGCCACCTTGCAGGCATGATATTTCAGGTAAGCATCCGGGTCTTGTACAAGGTCTGCATAGATAGCTGCACCTTTTGTTTCCGGAGCCAATACTTCAAAGTCTACTGCGGGATATTTGAAATCTTCCCAGTCTGTAACCAGGTTCTTTTCGGAAAACAGGACATCGCCGATCACCAGCGTATCACTACCTGCCGTTTCGGCTTCCAGCATATATTGTTTATAATTGGAAGGATTGGTTATCGGACAAAGGATTTCCTGGTAACGTGAACAGAAGCGCTGGTCTTTCCGTTCGTCTACCACCACCCAGTTCTTTCCGTCGTAGGAGCCTTTCAGCACCCAGCTCGCCGGGTCATGTACAGGTGATTCGCCTGATGAATAGATTTTATAACTTTGGATAGGAATACTGTATTGAGGATCAAAAACAATCCGATTCAGTTTCCGGGTTCCTGTATAGTATGTTGTCGGGTCCCCATCCGACAACTCAGGTACATTCACCGAAACATTTTCCCGACATGCTGAAAGCAAAAAACTACCAACTACAATTACAAATATATTAATGCAACACAACTTCATAAAATTAAAACAATAAAGTATTCACTATCCAAAGTATAAAACAACTCCCTGATACACTTCCGCCTCAAATGCCAATCAAGCAAAGTGTTTCTATTCATTGTTCAAATCATTCTGTATTCATATTAAAAAGCATTATCGGGTTTCACAAATCTGAATGCAATATTACCGGATTGTTCTTTTCCCGCATTACTACTGAAAGACCAAAAGAGTGTCACAATATGCACCTGGCACATTATGACACTCTTTTGGCAAATTCGGACACAAACAGGAAATCAGCGATTTATCCCTTATTCCGGTACTCTTTAGGCGTTTGGTTGTACTTGGCAGCAAATTCCCGGTAGAAATAGGACCTGTTCGAAATGCCGACTTTATAGATAATTTCCTGTACGCTCAGATTAGTCGTCACCAATAACTGCGCAGCATAGTTAAGCCGGTAATCCTTGATAAAATCGGAAGGAGTGAGCGGAGATATCTTCTTGAAACGGCGGTAAAGCGACCGGGTATTCATGCCCATCTTTTCGGCTATCAGCTCCAGACGCAGGGTTTCCTTATCGAGATTTTCCCGGATAATGGCAGTTACGGCATCCATAAATTCTTTATCTTCCTGATGAATCAGCTGTCCGCCGGATTGTTCGTAGGCGCTCTCCGGTGAATAGTAATAATCTTTCAGTTCTTTTTTACTTGTCATCAGCCGGTTGACTACGGAGCGGAGCACCACCGCAGAAAACGGTTTAGTCAGGTAGGCATCTGCTCCCAGATCGAGTCCTTCCGCCTGGTCGTGTTCCGATATTCTGGCAGAAACGACTATCAACGGAATATGGCGGGTAAACTTATCCGATTTCACACGGCTGATCAATTCCATCCCGTCGATCTCCGGCATCATAATATCCGTAATAATAAGGGCCGGCGTTTGTTTTTCCATCAAACGGATCGCCTCTTCCACACTGTAAGCCTCCACTATCGTATAAGCCTCAGATAAAGACTCCTTAATCAACCAGACAATATCCTTATTATCGTCCACCACCAGGACACAGGGTTTATTCTCCGGAGAGACAATTCCCGGCAATCCGGTTTCATCGATGGGAGACGAAAGGACAGGTACCGTTTCCGGTTCCTCATTTTCCGGTTCGGCTTCCTCCTCCTCGGCTTCAAGGTGGGGCAAGCGGACAATAAATTCGGCAAACCGACCTTCTTCACTTTTCACCTCTATCGTGCCATGCAGGGATTGTACGATACTATGGCAGATAAACAATCCCAGTCCGTTCCTCGATGTTGTTTGCGTATAATTGTTACCCTCCAGGTCGCCCAATATACGGTAACGGTCAAAAAGAGTCTTCAGGTCTGTTTCAGATATTCCTTTGCCCGAATTATAGACACGGATTATCAAGGACTTATTTTCCGTAGTAGCCGAAATACGTATTTCTCCGGCTTCATCCGAGTATTTAAAAGCGTTGGAAATCAGATTGACCAATATCTTCTTTAACCCGGTAGGGTCTGTATTCCAGTAAAGCTGGTCCGGAAGAGACAACACGAATTTTATCCCATTCTGCTCGGCAATAGGAGTAAAAGACTCGTATTGCCTGCGGATAATATCCGGGACAGAGATGCGCCTGATACTGAAATAATTCAGCCCGGCCTCTTCTATCTTACGGAAATCCAGGATTTCCTGAATCAGTTCATTCAGGCTCGCTACGTTATCCCTCAATATGCGGATATACCTTTTCAGTTTGTTGTCGGAAGTATTTTCGGCATAGGTTTGAATATAGTCCCCTACTCCGTTGATTAAAGTCAGCGGGGTACAAAGTTCGTGGGTGATATTGGCAAAGAAGTTCAGTTTGGCTTCGTACAGCTTTTCTTTCTGTTCTTCATGGATTTTACGGGCCACCTGTTGTTGTTTTTCTGCGATGCGCCGGTTGATCCAATAAACCAGTACTCCTGCAAGAAGGATGGCCAGAAGAATATAGACTGCTATCGCCCAGGCACTGAGATACCAGGGAGGAAGTATTTTCAACGGTAAAAGATATTCCCGCGCATTGGAATCGTAAACATCGTTTTTATAACGGACTTTCAGGGTATAGTTCCCGTAAGGCAGCTTGGTAAACGATATTTCATTGTTCTTTTGTAATTCCGTCCAGGCCGTATTATAATCCTGCAACAGATAAGAATATTCATAATTGTCGCCATGAATATAGTCAGTGGCAACAAATGAAATAGTAAAAGTCGAAACGTCCGGAGGAATTGTAACAGGGCCGGGATTCGCATCCGCATAATCGTAAAGACTGATGGTTTCGTCCCCCATCTTCAACTCAAAGAAATGCAGGTCGGGACTATAGCTTTCCTGCCGGTCGTTTTGCGGGTCGATCCAGACCAGCCCATCGACGCCCCCGAAAAACAGACGTCCGGTATAAGGGCATTTCCAGTAAGCGTCGTCGGAAAATTCCGTAACCATCAGTTCCTGGCTTCCATAGTTATGGAAAAAGTTATTATGCGGGTTATATTTGGTTAGTCCCTTGTTGGAGCTCAACCAGATACATTTATCTTTATCCTCCAATATGCCATGAATCATATCGTTGCTGATGCCGTCACTCCTGTCGTACTGCCAAAACTCACATGTCCCCGATCGATCACATTTCATCCGCGTCATGCCGGAACTGGCACCCAGGTAAAAGGTCGAATCGCTGCTATAACACAGACTAAGGACATCACCGATCGCCTGATTAGCCGAATTGTTCATCGACATAAAATCATACTGTCTCGTGAGCAGGTCAAAACGAGCCATCCCATATCCTCCGCGGCTTCCCAGATACAGGGTGGATTTTCCGTCATAATACATGGAATAAAATTCGTTACATATCTTTCCGTCCTTTTCCAACAGGTAAGACTGAAGATACTTAACCGTCAGACCAGATTTATCCCGTTCCAGAACAACCTCGATCAACCCGTCGCCTGTCGTTGCCATCCAAAGTGTCGAATCATTTATCTCACAGATAGAATGAACATATCTTATACGGGTATCTATCTTGCTGGAAAGCGTATGGACTTTCTCATCCTCATAAGAATAATAGGAAAGACCGGGGCCGTCTGTACCAATCCACACCAAAGGATGATACAGGCTTTTGTAAAAACAATAGACCCGGTTGTTGGACAAGCCGTCCGCCGTTGTATAACGGGTGATCCGGTTTAGCGGAATCTCCCCTTTTGCATAGGAATCATAGTCTTTTATACGAACAAAGCCATCCCCTTTCGTTCCAAACCATAGTGTCTTATCTTCATCCGTATAAACGGAACGGACCGGATTGAGCATTACAAAAGGCAAATCTTCCAAAGCCAATCCGTCAAAACGCTCATATTTGTCGTACAACATTCTGAGTCCCTGCCCATCCGTTCCAATCCAGAGTATTTGCTGCTTTTTGTCTTTGAACATACTAAAGACACCGATATTCAGATCGACAGCTTCTTCCGGTTTATCAGGATCAAGCAACAGGCCGTTCCTGAACACCAGATACAGTTTCGACTGAAAAGAGACTACACGGGCTACCTTACCATATTTTTCCATCCATCCGGAAAGATCAGACAAGTATGTTTCTTGGTTCTCCTCCGTCCGGTACCGGTACAGTTTATTATCGGCATCGACATAATAAAGAACGCCCTCTTCATAAAAAGCCTGTTCTATCGGTTTATCATGTATCTTGTTTTCCTTTGTCTGTATGGTTACAGGCAGTTTCGAATAATCCGGAATGAGTTGCTTCAAAACCCCGTCTGACGAGAGAAGAAAAAAACGGCCTTGCTCGCCTGCAAATAATAGCCTTGCTGTTTCCGGTGTTATGTCCCGCGTATAAATGTCCTGAAAGGATGCCGTACGGGAAGTATGACAGGATATAAAATTCTTCCGGCTGACAACCAGGGTATTTTCTAAAGAATCCGTTGCTATAAGAAGGCATTCGGGATATTCTGGATATGATTCGGTCACTTTACGGTCTTTCAGCGAAAACCGGTTCAGTCCCATCGAAGTGGATACCCAGAGATACCCGGGACCGCCGTCTGAGATTTTATTGATAATGTTACTGCAAAGGGTATTCTTATTATCCGGTTCAAAACGATAGACATACGTATTTCTCCCGTTGAACAGGTTCAGGCCATCGTAAGTTCCGATCCACATATAACCGTCATCATCCTGATATATATCGATAATTGCATTATTCGACAGGTCGATATTTGCTTTATGCAGCGAAACCGACGCCTCCCCGCCTGGTAAAGCACAAAGCAAAAACAAGCAGAGTATCATCAATTTCATAAATAAAAGCCGTAGCATTGTCCGTTTGTTATTATTGGTCCGAGTCATAGTATTAATATTTGTAGAATAATCTCCCGATAACTGCCGGTAAACCCCGGTATATCGATCAGGCAACAAATATAATCCATCTTTTCGGTAATATTAGAACTTTTTAAGCCTAAAGAAATAAACTATAATTAATAAAGCGATAACTTCGCGAATCACAAGGTGATGACATCGTTTTAACACATATAATATATGAAAAAGTATCTTCCATTGGCTGCCTCCGCCCTGCTTCTTGCAGCTTGCAGCGAAAAACCGGGTTACGAAATAACCGGTACAGTTTCAAACGCCGATCTGAACGGAAACTACGTATATCTTTATGAATACGGAAAACCGGACGTTTTACCTTTCGACAGTGCGCTGGTAGAAAACAATGCATTCAAGTTCAAAGGTACCCAGAATGAATCGCAGATTACGATCATTCAGTTTTCGCCCGACGTTGTCCAGGCCGAACGCGGTATGGCAACTCCGTTCAAGACAACGTTTACACTTGAAAACGGTAAACTCACTATCAACTTGGATACCTTGTCAATCGTAACCGGCACCCCGGCCAACGATGCAGAAAAAGCAATGAAAGATAGCCTCAAACCTTTTTTTGACGAAATGGGAAAACTCGGAGATGAAATCCGTTCCGAAGACAAGGCAATTGCGGCTGCGGCTGAAAAAAAATATGATGAAATCAGCGACAAAATAACCAAAGCCGTATGCAATTACATTCTGGCTCATATGGACCAGAAAATGTCTGCCAAATATTTATACGAAAACCGTTACAACCTGAGTGAAGAGCAGCAGAACGAAATACTGTCGAAAGCCGACTCAACCTTTAAAGCACAGCCGAACATCGACAAAATGATCAGCCACCTGGATGTTCTGAAAAACGTAGCTGTCGGCAAAAAATTCACTGATTTTGAAATGGCTGACCCGAAAGGCGAAGTACATCAATTGTCTGAGTTCGTCGGTAACGGTAAAGTTGTCCTGATCGACTTCTGGGCTTCCTGGTGTCCTCCTTGCCGCAAAGAAATGCCGCATCTGGTCGAATTATATAAACAATATAAGAATAAAGGATTCGAAATTGTCGGTATCTCATTGGACAGTAAACCCGAAGCCTGGGCAAAAGGTGTAAAAGACCTGAACATTACCTGGACACAGCTTTCCGACCTGAAAGGATGGCAGAATGCCGGTGCTGCTTTATATGGCGTCAACAGCATTCCTCATACCGTACTGGTCGATAAAGACGGCACGATCATCGCCAAGAATATCCATGGTGAAGAGATAGATGCTAAATTACAGGAAGCACTAAAAAAATAAAAGAGAACGATATGTCTGCCCAAATCACTCTCGACTGGAAAAAGGATTCGACCTTTGAAACCCAGATGGATGGTCATACGGTGACAATCGATACCAGCAAAGAAGACGGCGGCACCGGTTCCGGTGTCCGCCCGAAAGCCTTGATGCTGGTTGCTATGGCCGGTTGCAGCGGTGTAGATGTGATTTCTCTTTTCAAGAAAATGAGAGTCCGTTTCGAAAAGCTGTCGATCGATGTCAAAGCAGAGACTTCCGATACCATCCCGATGCTCTACACGGCATTCGATGTCACTTATCATGTCACAGGAAATACCGATGACAGTGTCCGGATAGAAAAAGCAATCCGCCTGTCGCAGGAAAAATACTGCGGTGTGGCACTTATGATGAAAAAGATAGGTCCCATCACCTACCGTATTTTGTTAAATGGCTCCGAACTGAATATTCAGCCAACCGATAAATAACGAACTTAGCGTCTTGCATGGCTGGATTAAAAATTTTATCTTTGTGCGGTTTTTAAAGAAAGCGATATTACATAGAAATTAGCAAAAAGTTTTATTATCACTTTAATATAATAAATTAGCGATTATGATTTATTCACATGAAGTTCAACACATGTGTGTTGTAAAGAAGGGAGCCAACCATCCTTGTGCTCCGATTCCTGAAGAAGGAAAATGGGTTAGATCTACTCAGATCACTGACATCTCAGGTTTGACTCATGGTGTGGGTTGGTGTGCTCCTCAGCAAGGTGCATGTAAACTGACACTGAACGTAAAGGAAGGAATCATTCAGGAAGCATTGGTAGAAACTATCGGTTGTTCTGGTATGACTCACTCTGCTGCGATGGCATCAGAAATCCTTCCGGGCAAAACTCTTCTGGAAGCATTGAACACTGACCTTGTTTGCGACGCTATCAACACAGCTATGCGCGAATTATTCCTGCAGATCGTTTACGGACGTACACAGTCTGCTTTCTCTGAAGGCGGTCTGCCTGTCGGAGCCGGTCTGGAAGACTTAGGTAAAGGTCTGCGTAGCCAGGTTGGTACTATGTTCGGTACTTTGGCTAAGGGCGTTCGTTACCTGGAAATGGCAGAAGGTTACTGTACTCGTATGGCATTGGATGCTGACGATCAGGTTATCGGATATGAATTCATCCACCTGGGTAAATTCATGGATATGGTAAAGAAAGGTATTGATGCTAACGAAGCACTGGAAAAAGCGAAGAGTTCTTACGGTCGTTTCAAAGAAGCTGTAAAATATATCGATCCTCGTAATGAATAAGAAAACACTGACACGCGTCCTGATCGGGCTGATCATTCTGACTGTTATCGCGACGGTAATCACCTACTTCGTCATGAAGCCGGACCGTCCCTGGATGGCATTCTATATGGCCTGTTGCGGCGGTGTGCTTGTTTTCAACTTTCTAATATCTTTATTCCTGGTAAATAAGAATTTAAAAAAGTAAAAATAATATGGCTTTATTTGAAAGTTATGACCGTCGTATTGATACTATCAACGCGGTTTTAAAAGAATATGGTATCAACGGTATCGAAGATGCAAAAGCTATCTGCGACGCTAAAGGTATCGATCCTTATACAATGTGTAAGGAAACTCAACCGATCTGTTTCGAAAATGCATGTTGGGCTTACGTTGTAGGTGCTGCCATCGCTATCAAGAAAGGTTGTACAAGTGCTGCTGACGCTGCCGAAGCTATCGGTATCGGTCTGCAGGCATTCTGTATCGCTGGTTCTGTTGCTGACGACCGTAAAGTAGGTATCGGCCATGGTAACCTGGGTGCACGTCTGCTTCGCGAAGAAACAAAATGTTTCGCTTTCTTAGCTGGTCACGAATCTTTTGCTGCTGCTGAAGGTGCTATCAAGATCGCTGAAATGGCAAACAAAGTACGTAAAGAACCGCTTCGCGTTATCCTGAACGGTCTAGGTAAAGATGCCGCTATGATCATTTCTCGTATCAACGGCTTTACTTATGTTCAGACTCAGTTCGATTACCTGACAGGCGATTTGAACGTAATCAAAGAATATCCGTATTCAACAGGTCTTCGTGCAAAAGTAAAATGCTACGGTTGCGACGACGTTCGTGAAGGTGTTGCTGTAATGCGTGCTGAAGGTGTTGACGTATCTATCACAGGTAACTCAACTAACCCGACTCGTTTCCAGCACCCGGTAGCTGGTACATACAAGAAAGAATGTATGGAAAACGGCCACAAGTATTTCTCTGTTGCTTCAGGTGGTGGTACAGGTCGTACACTGCACCCGGACAACATGGCAGCCGGCCCAGCTTCATACGGTATGACAGACACAATGGGCCGTATGCACGGTGACGCTCAGTTCGCTGGTTCTTCATCTGTTCCTGCTCACGTAGAAATGATGGGATTCTTGGGTATGGGTAATAACCCGATGGTAGGTGCTACTGTTGCTGTAGCTGTTGCTATTGAGGAAGCTATGAGGAAGTAATTAGATTATTACTGATATATAAACTCCTGTAATCGTTACGGTTGCAGGAGTTTTTTGTTTATGGAAACACATCTACTATCGCTTCTTCTTGGTTAATTGAATACTTCTTTTTACAACAATACTTCTTTGTAAAGATATTGAGATTGATTATAAAAACGCTCAAAATCTCTTCTAAAAATCGTTTTTTAATAGCAGAAAGATAAAGGTTTATTTCTGCTGAAATAGATAATAACAGGAGATATTTTGCAGCCAATTTACAGCCATTTATCTAAAAACAAAAAATGGCCGCAAATCAAACAATAGCAATCTAATATACAGCAATATACATATTTTTAAAAGAGCTTCTAAATGTCTAATTTTAAAAATTAAACAAAATGATTAGAAGTTCATTTTCAATTCTCTTTTTTATAAGAGAAAACAGAGTCAGAAAAGATGGTACAACAATTATTGAAGTATTAATCACAGTAAATGGAGAAAGAAGCGGTTTTTCTACAGGCAAAAAAGTCAAAGTTGCATATTGGGATAAGATTAAGCAACAAGTAAAAGGAAAGGATGAAGAAGCTAAAAGTCTCAACAACTATCTGAAAGCAGTAAAAGCCAAACTTTATCAGAAAGAAGCTGAACTGTTAGATAGAGGTTTTATCATTACTGCCAAACTTTTGTATGAGGCTTATCAAGAAAAGATCGAATCGCTAAAAGAAAAAAGTTTGTTTGAAGTCTTTGCTGAACATAATCAAGAGCAGCAAAAGTTAATTGGCAACGGAGTTTCTAAAGCAACCCATTGGATTTCTGAATATACAGTCAGATTACTTAAAGAGTTCATGCTGCAGAAATACAAAAGGGAAGATATGTATTTACGTGAACTCAATTTAAACTTCATACAGTCGTTTCATTCATTTTTGAGAATAGAGAAGGGTATGTGCCAGAACTCATCTACAAAACATTTGAAGCTACTAAAAAAGATTATCAATCTGGCAGTTGCAAATTCGTACATATCTTTCAATCCATTTACCACATACAAAGTAGAACGAGAGCCTGTTGAAATTGACTTTTTGGACGAAGAAGAGCTTAGAAGAATTATTAATTTTGATACTCCTTTGCCCCGATTGGAAAAAGCCAGAGATATGTTTCTATTTGGATGCTTCACAGGTTTAAGTTACATAGATGTGAAAACACTCACCACCGCACACTTTGAAAAAGATCAGAATGGAAGAACTTGGATCAAAAAACGAAGGATAAAAACAGGCGTTCTTTCCAGAATCCCATTATTACCAATGGCAAAAATGATTTTAGAGAAATATAAAGGTGGTGACAAGTTATTACCAATTCAAGATCCAGCAGATATAAATAAGTATCTGAAAGACATTGCAATACTTTGTAATATTAATAAGCGAATAACCTATCACACAAGTCGTCATACATTTGCCAGTACGGTTACACTTGCAAATAACATTTCTCTGGAAGTCGTTTCAAAAATGTTAGGACATACAAATACCCGTATGACCACTCATTATGCAAAACTGGTGGATGAAACTATTGCTAAACAGATGGATCAACTTACTGATATTTTCAACGAATAAGACAGCGCAGAAAGAGTAATACAAATTTATCTGGATAGCTTTGGCAATGATCAGATGGATAATGCGATAAAGAACCTTCTTTAAACTAAAAATAATCCTATTTGCAACAGTGTAAATGGGATTATTTTTATCTTTACAATCACAAAATTATAAAGATATGCCAAATCAGCAACAATATATAGATGACTATTTGAGATTTATGTCTTATGAAGATATAAAACGTTTGGCAAAAGAAGATATTTGCATAAATAATGTAATTAGAGGTATTTGTGATAAATCGTATGGAGTATTTGTTTCTTCAAATAAATATTACCTCAGTTATATTTTCTATAATTTAGCCAAAGATGAAGTAGAAGGTTTTTATGTTGAACTTGGTTATAAAGAAGTACTTTCCGCAGAGAAAATATTAGCTTTTGCTAAAGTCGTCTCACAATTAGGCAATGACAATGTTATTGATATTCACAATGTCTTTTGTCTTCATTTACGTTCTGCATTAGAAAAAGAAGGTGTAATGACAATTAGTAGCGAAGATATTCCATACAATAAATCAGTCACAATAATAGCTAAAACATCAATTGCATTTATTCCGATGATACAGAAAAAATCTTTTTATAAAAGTTTTTTTTCAAACATATCCATTGAAAGTGGAGATACAAAAGAAAATAAAGTCTATTTAATGTATGATTTTAAAACAGATCAATGCAAAATTGGCTATTCCAAAAATCCTTTACGGCGAGAGAGAACTTTACAGAGTGAAAAGCCTACTATCGAACTTTTGGCCTATTGGACTGTTCCAAAGAGCATTGAAAAGGAATTACATATAAAATTTGCATCTAAACGAACACGGGGTGAATGGTTTTATTTAGATTTTAATGATTTTGAATATATAAAACAATATATGCAACAGTATATGTAATTTCCTTGTAATATGAGCCTTCTACCTATAATTCTACCAGATTTCAGACGAGTTGAACCGTTAATGATAAAATACTATGGTTTCAACCGATATATGTTGCGCCATGAAGTAGATGCATTACATCAAGCACATAAATATAAACTGGATGATTTCACAGATGGTAAAGACTTATCACCATATAAAATAGAAAGCTCCCTGATGCATGAACCTATTGGAGCGACAGCATTTGATGTTGAACGATATACTCCCAAAGAGAAAGATGAATTTATAAACCATCAAGCTGTCATATTTGATTCCAATTCTACATTATACATATCCGTTTCAAATGACAAGCTAGTAGACAATATACTAACACTTGCTGATAATTTCGGTTTAATGCAGGACATTAACGATGATGTAATGTATGTACTTTTATGGATGGCTGCTATTTATGATAAATATAAACATAATCGTTTCGTACATTCTGACGATATTGAAAACAGCTATGGTTCGTTAGCCTATGCCAAATACGTACGTCCAGAAATGTTACAACTGTATGAATTTCTGAAAACAAGCAAATTAACCAATTTGCAGATCAAAAGCCCCAACAGTTCTGTTACAATACCCAATTCGGAAGCATGGTTGACAACTCTGTTAGAGGACTATCTGGATATATACTTAGGAGTAAACGATCTGGAAGAAGCACAAAATGAACTTAAATTCACCTATGGTAAAAAGTCTGGTAGAAAGTTTGATGATCCTGCTTTCAACATTATGACGATGGGCACATTCAATATACTGCAACATTCCAGTATCGCATCAACCAAAGCAGGTACAATCACAAATCAGCAGTGTGAGTTCATTCTTGAATACCTTGATATATTGGACTTTTTCAAAAATGATGATAAGAAAAATGATATGAACTACATACGCTCCATTATATCTATAATGAAGAAACAAAACTTTACTCCAAAATGGGATTATCTGCTTAACTTCACACTTAAACGCTCACCTAATAATCCAACAGAAAGTTACTATTGGTAATTTTCTAATACGCAAAACCATTTAAAGGATTAAACCACAACCACATAAAGAATACTCCATCAAGTTACGTTTATTGTTTATACCACAGGCCTCGCCAAAATTCGATATTTGCAGTGTAATCAACAACGAGAGGTGCACATCTCGATAGTTGGTTTCCTGAAATCCCGAACAGAAAAGAGGGAAATATTAAAATAAAAAGAATTATGACAACACTAAACATTACATTTGAAAGTAAAGCAGTAAAAAACTATGACAACAGCGGTGCACATGAAGCTGCAAAACTGATTATGAAGAAATATGAAAATCTAAGTGTTAAGTTCAAAACAGATAAAGACAACTATCCTTATGCTTGGTTGGAATCTAAAAGTATGGCAGGCTTTAAGCTTCGTTTAAATCAAGCAGAACTAACTTGGATTATGAAATATTTGAAAGAGGGTGAAACAGAAGATTTTGGAACTAAGCCTGAAAACGTTGAAGCTTACAAAGAAGATGATGATAATGATTTTCAACTTCAAATATTCAAACAATTAATTGAAAGCGGTAAAGTACTCCAATTCGTTCCTACATTCCGTGAAACAAATGGTTATATCAGTGCTACTTCTTCTTATATGAAAGGAAAAATCTTTTTCAGACTTGAAAGAACAGATAGTTTGGTTGAATACTTACAGGAAAAAGAATTAATCTAATTATTAACCCATAAAGAGGAAGTGCAAAAGCTTCCTCTTTTAAAACTTATACTACAATGAACACAATAAATATTCAGATAAATAAAAATAAAGAAGGTAAAACTCAATATCTTACAGAAGTCCTTCCACAAATACCAACTAACGTAATCTTATACAAAACACTTACAGGTTTGGGAGCCACTTACGGAGAGTTAAAGGCAGACCGTAATTCCATCATTATCGAACCGAATGTACCTGTTATCGTTGGCAAATGCAATGATCCCAAACATAAAGAGGATAACCTGTTTGGAGTTTACGAAGGTGTTTATACGGAAGATGTCATTAAGTATCTGGAAAAATCAGCAGATAAGAAAACAAAAATCCTGACTACTCCCGAAAGTTTTCACAAAGTGAAAGACGCTTTTGAAGCAATGGACATGGATATATACGGTACATGTTTTCTTTTGTTCGATGAATGTCATAAGATCGTGAAAGATGCAGATTACAGATCGGATATAACTCTTCCATTTGATGATTTCTTCTTATTCAATGAAAAGGCTTTGGTATCTGCAACTCCCATTTCCTTCAGTGATCCCCGTTTTGAAAGACAGAGTTTCCAAGTTGTTAAAATCAGGCCAACATTCGAATGCAAGTTCCCTATTAGATTGATCCATACAAACAACGTATTGGAGCAGTTGAAAAGGACACTTGAGAAACTGGATGCCACTAGCATTTGTTTCTTTATCAACTCTACGGATATGATCTATTCCTTTATCAAACAATTGGATATTGAAAATGAATCGACTGTATTTTGCGCAAAGAAGAGTGTGGACAAACTGAAAAATAAGCATTTCAAATATGCATTCGAGCAATGGAACGAATCCAGAATGAAGAAATACAACTTCTTCACTAGTCGTTTCTACAATGCGTTGGATATTGAACTGGATATAAAACCAACTGTCATAATGATTTCTGATGTATATTTTGCTGAATATTCAATGATTGATCCACATACAGATGCTATACAAGCTATTGGAAGATTCAGAAACGGTATTGATAAAGTATATCATATCTTCAATACAAATATTAATTTACCTATCAGGACAAGGAAAGAAATCAATATATATATGCAAGCAAGCGAAGAAGTCTATAAAACACTAAAGACATTTTACGACTGTGCTACTTCCAAAGAAGCAAGAAACGCCTATCGTGAAGCATTGAATATTTTACCATACAATAAAATACTAGATAAAGAAGGACAGAAGAACTTCTTTGCTATCGACAACTATCTTGATGAAGCTCTATTGAAATCCAGTTACAATAGCAAAGAAGGGGTATTCAATAACTACAAAAGTAACCCGCTATTTGATACGGAAGTCCAATCTGGCTATTATCCATACGGTGATTTTGAACGACTGAAAAAGAACTCTCAATATTCTTCATTAAAAGAGAAACGCAAGGAAATTGTTCGTCAACTTGAATTATTAAAAGGAGACAATGAAACAGAACTGATCCGTGATTATAAAAAAGAATTGCGTCTTGCTGATCAATTTATTTATGATGCATACGAAACTATCGGAAAGGAGATGATCGAATCCCTCAATTATTCCGAAAAACGAATAAAAGAGGCTATGATTATGAAGCAATACAGGGAGAGAACCGAAGGAACAGAGTTTATCCAGTTAATAAAGAACTCCTTCAAGGTGGGACAAAGATATACGATGAAGTATATCAAAGAGGAATTAACCCGCATTTATGCACTTACCGGAGTGAGACCTCAAAAAGTAATCACGGGACAATCCATAAAAGAGTTTTTCTATGTACAGGAGGTTAACACTGGTGGAAGCCGTAAATTTTTATTAGTTGAGTCGAAGATATGACAGTGCAACATTTTTGAGAGAATAACGATTTTATAGACCCTGTTCAAAAAATGTTGCGTGATTTCCCAGAAACATACTTCAACTTTGAAAATAAATCCTTTGGTCACTAGACTAGAGGATTTTTTCATTTATAACCATTTAAAGAAGAAATGCCAACTTTAATCTGGTGTATTCTCTTTAAATGGTTTAACCTTCTGTCGTTTGATTTTGCCACATGAATGTGTATCTTTGTTGCAAACAAATAAAAAAAGATGAAATCAACAACTGAATACATAAATCTATTACGGGATTATATGACGAAGAATGCTTCCAAATACAGCATTATCCGTATGGGAATATTCGGTTCTGTTGCCAGAGGCGAGCAAACGGAAGACAGCGATGTGGATGTTTATTTGGAAACCTCAAAGCCCAATATGTTCGCTTTAGTGCATATAAAAGAAGATTTGCAAGCTTTATTTGGCTGTAATGTTGATATTGTCCGATTACGTGATCACATGGATTCCTTTTTGAGAAACAGGATTGAGAAGGAGGGTATTTATGTGTGATAAGGAGTTGCTTCGTTCGTCTTTACAAAAGATAGAAATAGCTGTTGGTAGAATATTGGAAAGATCACAAACGATACTCTCTCCAGATGATTTTTTAAATACCCCTAGCGGTGTTGAAAGAATGGAAAGTATTTGTATGTTACTGATAGCCATAGGTGAAAGCGTTAAGCGAATTGATAAAGAAACCA
The DNA here is from genome assembly GCF_023656785.1 of Parabacteroides caecihominis. Classification (NCBI taxonomy): domain Bacteria; kingdom Pseudomonadati; phylum Bacteroidota; class Bacteroidia; order Bacteroidales; family Tannerellaceae; genus Parabacteroides; species Parabacteroides caecihominis. The sequence goes on along the minus strand of NZ_JAMOKS010000034.1, from coordinate 28,594 downwards.
ATAAACAGCTATTATCCAACTACTCAGAGATAGATTGGAAAGGTGTAATGGGGATGAGAGATATTATTGCTCACCATTATTTTGACATTGATGCGGAAGTTGTTTTTGATGTAATGAAAAATAACCTGCCAGCCGTAAAAGAAGCTATTGATAAAATGATATCCGATTTGTAATACTTTATACATTATTATATATAGATTTATCTTAAAAGATATAACCTTCTATAAACACAAAATGGATGCTTTGTTAGGTCAAAGCATCCATTATACACACAATTATGAATAAGCCGAATCAATTCAGAATATATTTCATTGAAGCATATACAAAGTTACCAAAAACAGAAGCCAAAAGAAAATGAATCTTCTTCAATCTGGATTATGAATGTAAGAGAGACTTACAGCTTTAAAATTAGCCTCAACCCTTAACTCATATATGTTATACGCGCTAGAGTGCTGTATAACTTATTCCCCCTACCCATCACTAAAAGAAAACTAAATTGTTTCGCACAGTGCAGTACACAAAAACGATTTCTATCTCTCTGGTATCACCAGGGTTAATCAGTATTGAAATTATCTTTTAGGAGAAAGAGATTTCTAGCCTAATCCTTTTTGATACAGTTAGCTATTTATCTGGCTTTCTTCATTTACATGGTTTGATACTTGATATACAGGCTATATAAAATTGAAGAAAAACACTATCACGCAAATACAAATTCAAAAATCATACTACAATGGAAGAAAAATTAAAAGTCTGTGAGGTGAAACTTACTTACAAATCAAAGATTCGAAGGTTAAAACGGGTATATAATTTAGAAAGGAGGGAAATATGTCTATGATATATTTAATTCTAATGGCATTAGGTATATACTTAGCTGCCGTTGTTTTTACTCCTTTAGTTCCTGTGTTCCTGATTCTATTGGTAATTTATGAATCCATGAAAAGATTTAGACACGATTAAGATCAAAAAGAATGTTCACTTATTATAGAAGTGAATGTTCTTTTGATTTTCAATCAGTTACCATTTAAAGAGAAAAACAAAGACGCAAAAACAATCACTTTTATTGATAATCAATTAAAACTGAATATTATGAGTTTGAAATATAGTTCTACAACTGCGGATTATATGCAATGGGATGAAATGACGAATCTGGTTAGACGATTGAGTAAAGACGGAGATTATAAGATGTCATTACTTATTGCTGTTGGTTGTTTCTGGGGTTTGAGGATTTCTGATATTTTATCGTTACACTGGGAGACTATTCTTTACATGGATGAATTTACCGTACTGGAAAAGAAAACAGGAAAGACGAGAACGATCCGTATTAATCCTCAACTTAAGAGACATATTGCAGAATGTTACGAACAAATAAAGCCTGTCAGTATCAAGTCCCCAATTTTGGTAAGTCAGAAAGGCACAATATTCTCTATACAGCGGATAAATGTACTGTTGAAAGAGATCAAAGCCAGATACAAGCTAAAGGTTCAGAATTTCAGTTGTCACAGTTTGCGAAAAACATTTGGCAGGCAGGTGTACAATCAAAATTCAGAGAATGCAGAGTTGGCATTGGTGAAACTCATGGAGTTGTTTAATCATTCCAGTGTTGCAATTACAAAGCGGTATCTAGGATTGAGACAGGAAGAAATATTGCAGGCTTATGATAGTCTATCCTTTTAAATGGAAAATATTTCTGTCTCAACCATTAAAAAGCAAAATGCTTTTCGTACATTTGTGGCAATCTCATGCGCCTAAAGCGATAGGAATGTATGAGAGGACATACGTTTAACGAAAGGTGTTATTGAAATTATCTTCTATTGACAAATTCTCGCAAAATTTGAAAGTAGTATGAAGGTGATAGCAATAGCACCCGCATCATTTGTATTAAACTTACCTGTGAGGGTAACTTATATACGAAACTGGTGTGGGTTGCTGTTGCTTTATCCATACTACAGGCAATGCGAGAAGCCAGTCAATAGGATAAAGCAAATACAGTTCCCACACCTTTTATTTTATAATCTTTCCAGAGGGAACAGGGAAGGTAAAATTATATGTTATGAATGCACAAACAAATGCTTTACTTAGTCAGATCGTAAGTATCTGTAACCGATTCAAAATTCCATATATGCCAATGGAAAGTAATGTAACAGATTGTAGTACATTGCCATTTACTTGTTCATATATGAAAATCTTTTATTTTCAAAACACACAATTAGGACATAAAGACTTACATTTCTACTTGGATAAAGAAACTGATTACAAACTTATTGCAGTTCGTATAGTCAAACCTACAACAAAAATGTTTGAAATGATGGAGAAATTAGGTCAATTCTATGGTATGTCTTACAAAAAGATTGAGAAAGATCCTTTAGAATACGATCATTATTTTATTTATTTCTAATACAATACTAAAATGAAGAAAATATTATTGTTTATGTGCATTCTATGCACTATGAGTAGTTGTGGAAGTGATGACCCTGTGATTGACGATCCGATTAATCCAGAGCAACCAGAAAATCCAAATGAACCAGACATTCAAATTAAACGAATTAAGTCAATGACTGTTTACTATCCTGGCGATGATTATCTAACAGAGCAAACATTATCTTATGATGATAAAGGTAGAATTAACAAGATTGAAACCTATATCAGTGATAGTTACAGTGATAATTTCATTACTTCTATCAGTTATGATAATAATCAGATAGTAAGTATTACTAAAAACAATTGTAAACATTCAAATCCAACAGATTGGAATTGTGATTATGGAGGACATTCTTGTTCTTATAATGTACAAAATACAATGAATAATCAGGGATTGATTTCTGAAGTTGCATATTTTTATAAGGACATAACGACTAATGAACAGGATCAAGTAGATGAAGGTTCTTTTAGTTATAAAAATGGATATTTAGATAGTTCTAATTTTGACGGAGATAACGTCAAGTATGTTTATGCAAATAATGATTTAATTAGTTTCATCTACAATTATTCAGATGGTTATAGCAGTACTAATTACATTTCATATACAAAATATGAAAATAAGCTAGGAATATCACCACTTCTTCTAACAGAAGATTATCGCTTCATAGATATGGATATAGAAGCTGATTATTATACGTTTGGAATTTTCTTTGGTTATTATAGTGGATGGTATGGAAAGGCATCTAAGTATTTAGAGAAAAAAGTAGGAAGTTGCCACTTTGAATATGAATTTGATAAAGATGGTTATCCAGTAAAAATTGTAAGTAAAGATTTTGATGAGAATGGTCAATATGACGAAGATAGTGATGAGTCATTTACAGTCAATATTGTATATCAAGAATAACCCAGAAAGACACGGATTTGAATATAGCCATACAACTTATTTAAATTCGTGTCTTACTTTTCTTCTTTAAATGGTATAATATTATAATATAGACAATTAACTAATTTATTAATCAATGGCTTGTGTAAATCAGATAGAGTATAAGAAATAAAGTGATTGTAGCTTATTCACAGCCATTCATGATAAAACGGAAATAATAATAAAAACGGAGTTCTTTTAATTATTGATATATTACTGTTTAACAACATCTTACAAACGAAACAAAGTTTTCAAAAGGAGTTATATAACAAGAATCTTATGGTATGACGGACACAATGGGCCGTATGCACGGTGACGCTCAGTTCGCTGGTTCTTCATCCGTTCCTGCTCACGTAGAAATGATGGGATTCCTGGGTATGGGTAACAACCCGATGGTAGGTGCTACGGTTGCTGTTGCTGTTGCTATTGAGGAAGCTATGAGGAAGTAAGTAAAACTTCATATAAGGAAAGCTCCTGCAATCACCGACTGCAGGAGCTTTTTATTTTTATCAGGATAGCTAAAGACTTATTGTCTCCGTCCCCCATTCCTTCCGTTTGTATTTGATCTGTCATTTGTTTTTGACTCATTATTTGTTGGATTTCTATACTGCTCCGTACGGTTACTTGTTCCGCTATTCGACGGTCGGGTAACTTCCGCGGGTTTTGTCTGCGGACGATTGGTTTCCGGACGGCTTGGCCTATTCGATTCGGGACGATTCGAGCCAGGTCTGTTTGACTCCGGACGACTTGGTCGATTGGACTCCGGGCGATTCGAGCCGGGACGATTTGGCTTGTTCGGACGGTTCGGGTGATGATGGTCCGGAGGGTAAATATAAATAGGACGGCCATAATCCGGGAATATCATCGGAGGAGCTACCGGTGGAATATAGGTTACATCGTCATACAAATATTCATATCCTGTCAGATAGTTATCCCAGAACTCCAATGCATACACTTCATCACGTGCTGTCCGATATTCCAAAACTTCCTGCACATAACCATCTTTCTTGTTTACAGCCAATACCCGGTTGGGAGGCCCCATCAGGTTCTCCACCTCGGTAACGGTCATGCCTGTGGTCAACATACCCAAATCCAGGTATTTATATGCTCCGCAAGCTACCAACAAAAAAGAGGCCAGTATGAACAAACTTATTTTCTTCATAATTACTTAACGATTAAAGACTCCAGATATTCCAGAAACTCAGAATTCATCCAGTTCCCGTCAAACTGTTCGCCATTGACGAAGAAAGTCGGAGTTCCCTGTACATCATTTTCCAATCCGGAATCGTAGTCATCTTTTACTTTCTGATAGAAACGGTCTTTGCCGAAATCCGTTTCAAACTCGGCTGCATTTATTCCCAGCTTCCTGGCATATTCCAACAGGTAATAATCGTCCAGAGCATTCTGATTCTCGAAAAGAAGGTCGTGCATTTCCCAAAACTTTCCATGAGAAGCAGCGATCTCAGCAGCAATAGCTGCGTGCAAAGCGTGAGGATGCAACTCTGTCAACGGGAAATTACGAAAAACAAATTTAACCTTATCCCCGAGTTTCTTCTGTATATCCTTTACTATATGATAAGCCTTTTTACAATAAGGACACTGATAATCAGCATACTCAATTAATTCTATCGGCGCATTGGCCGGACCTTGAACGTGATCGTTCTTATTTACTTCCAAATACATAGCTGTTACTATTTGATTTCTAATTAATAACACCACAGACTTTTCTTTTGTTGTTTATATTAGCATTTCATTAACTGAACCGATCCTGTTTTTTAGCTATCTTCGCATCTATGAAAAGAGGTACAGCTGATTTACCATTACATTACGGGACTGTTCCACCCTGGTTGGCCGAACGAATGAGCCTGCTTGGCGGAGCTATTGCAGAAGCCATCATCATCGAATACGGACGTCCGGCTTTGTTGCAGCGCCTGAGTGATCCGTTCTGGTTCCAATCGTTAGGCTGCGTGCTGGGGATGGACTGGCATTCGTCTGGTATTACAACGTCTGTTATGAACGCCCTGAGAAAAGCAATCAATTGCCGTTCGGAAGAACTTGGCGTGTATATTTGTGGAGGAAGAGGTAAGTTTTCGAGAGAAACACCTAATCAATTGCTGGAAGTAGCCAACAAAACCGGATTAAACGGGAATGAACTGGTAAGACACAGCAAACTGGCTGCTAAGGTCGATAACACAGCTGTACAGGATGGTTTTCAACTCTATCTGCATACATTTATCGTTACCAAAGAAGGTGACTGGTCTGTCATCCAACAAGGGATGAACCCGAATGAACGCATGGCACGGCGCTACCACTGGCTTTCTTCCTCTTTGCGTTCTTTTATGGAGGAACCTCATACGTCTGTCTGCGGAAGAAATCAGGGATTGATCCTCAACCTGACGGATAAACTCGCGGCTCCGACCAAAGAAGGCATCGTGGAATTGACAAAGGAATCGCCGGACAAACTAATGCGTGAAGTATCCATCATCCTGCCCAACCATCACGAAGTAAAAGCCGAAGACGTAAACCTCAAACGGCTTGGAGCCGCCCTCATCCTGGCACATGAAACCAATGTATCCGATATGGAATCGTTGCTCTTGCTGGAAGGAGTCGGACCGCGCACGTTGCAATCTCTTACATTGGTCAGCGAAGTAATACACGGAACCCCTTCCCGCTTCTCCGATCCGGCACGTTTCTCTTTTGCCCACGGAGGGAAAGACGGACATCCGTTCCCGGTTCCGACAAGCGTTTATGATGAGACTATCGAAGTCTTTGACAAGGCAATCCGTCAGGCACGACTTGGAGAAAAGGAGAAATCGGATGCCTTAAAGAATCTGTCCAAAATATCCCAGGAGATGGAGAAAAGTTATACTCCGAGTAACTATTTCGACGACTGGGTTCAACATGAACGGGATACGTCTTATAAATATGGAGGGAAAACCGTTTTCGGCAATGCTAAAAAGCCGCAAAAGAAAGAGGATAAAGGAAAAGGTGGGATACAGTTAAGTTTGTGGGATTAGAGATTCGATTGTTACTTTTCTCTTGATAGAAAAGTAACCAAAAGATCAAGGCTCAACCGGCTTCACTGCTCCAGTGAAAGACTCCACTCGAAAATCCGAAACTCGCTACGCTCAAACAACGGATTTTCTTTACCGTTCCGTCTTTCACCTACGCGGACGTTCACCCGCTTAGGCCTTTCACAGGAAGCACAGCTTCCTCTTAGGATGGCCGAAACCGATACTTATAAACAAAAACTTTCGGATTTAACAGGTAGTATCAGCAATCCCAGGAGAACGCAAAGCGTTCTATGAAAGGCATCAGCTGATGAGCGTTAAACGAAGCAGCCGCAGAGAGCGTCCGGAGGCTGTGCTGTTTGAGCGAAGCGAGTTCACAGATGACAGCGAACGGAGGATGCGCAGTAGCGAAGCAGGTGCAGCCTTGATCTTTTGCCTACTTTTCCATCAAGGGAAAAGTAGGGTCAATTATTTCTATAATAAATTCAACGTCTCACCAACGTATATTTATAGGCTGTCTCTGTACAATCCTGGATAAATAGTGTATCGCCTTTGATAGCTAACGGATAAGAAGGACTCGTTTCTAAAAACACATCCATCAGATAGGCTTCGTAGCCTGCTCCCGTATCGGCTTTCCGCCAGTTCAGGTCGCCCGGTTCGTCTTTGCCTTCTTCTGTCCAGACGTATTTATCGCCGTTGAACTGGATGAAAGTATTTTCAAACTCACAAAGCTGAGTGGTATTCTGTCCGCTTACCAACTCCCATTTTCCCTCGACCAGCTCTTTGATTTCGGGCAATGACTTATCGAAAAGGGTTGTCTGAACCGTTGTACGAGTCTCCGACTCCTTACTGTCTTTTTGTCCTGACTTACCTTTACAACTACTTGTACCGATCAGACACAAGCCCAAGGCAGCCACAATGAAAATACTTTTTACACTATTCATATCCGGATCTTATTTACAATGTTCCTTTATCAGTCTTTCAGCCAACGGGTCGCCCAGTTCTTTCGCTTTGTTCAGCGCTTCACAGGCTTCCGCTTTCTTTTCCATACGCACGTAACAGATACCTTTCAAACGGTAGCAAGCCGCAAAATCGGGAGCCACTTTCAATGCTTCCTCGATACTTGCCAATGCGTCGGTATAATTTTTCATGCGGACATATACAGATGCCTCTTCCGCCCGATAATCGGGTACATCAGGACTCAGACGAACCGCTTCCTTGATATCAGCCAAAGCACCTTCCATATCACCGGCACGGAATTTTGCCTGTTCACGGTAAAAATAGAAACTACTGCCGACATCACCGCTCATTGCCTTATAATACAGGTCATAATCGGCAATCGCTTCTGCATACTGAGACAAACGGAGTTTCCAGTCTATCCGTTCCAGAATATACTGCCCGGCTTCGGAAGTAAGAGGCAAACCGCATTTGTCAACTGCACCGTCCAGCAAAGCAATCACATCACCGATATTGAATCCGGGAGTATTTTCTTTCGCCTTGGCTGCCCAGTAAAAAGAATTAGGCGATGCCAGGTCACTGTTATTCACGACCATATATTCGCCATAAGCCTGGTCAAATTCTTTCAGGTAAAAATGAATATCACCCGCCAACTGATGGTAAACAGGAGCGTCATCCTCTTCAATAGCCTTTTGGATAGTCTGTTGTGCAACTTGTACACTCCATGCCGGATCAGTCAGCGTGGTATCACCGGCAGACACGCCATAGATCAGTTTCGCTTTATTATAATATACATCCCCTTTCTTATCACTGTATTTGGAAGCTGTTTCAATATCATCCAATGCCAGTTTCAAATAATTAGCCTGTTCGCCCGGAGTAACTGCCAGTTCGGCACGACGTCCGGCATAATGGTTGGCACGGTTCAGATAACCGTCAGCCGAATTCGGGAAAGTTGCAATAAAATCATTCAATGTTTCCAAATATGTTTTTGCATCCTGCGTACTTCCTTTCAGGAACAGAGCCACCTGAGCCTGCTCCACATCTGCCGGCCAGGCTTTCTTGATACCGATATTATTATAAACGGAATTCAGGAAATCGGTCGACGAAACGGCGAGGTTGTTCACATAAGAGGCTGATACAGCATATGATACATCCTTCTTTCCGGAAGCATCGGCCTGTGCCAGTCCGAACACTTCACCTTCGGCATTCAATATCGGCGAATTCACCCGGCCATCTTCCAGCGGAACGGATAATTTATAGTAACTATACGGATCTTTCAGTTTGCTGACTTCCGTGATCGTACCCTGTTCGAAATCTGCTTTCTTTTCAGTCGAATAAGGTAATAAATAAGCGACAGTACCTACAGCCAACGGATCGGCCGCAACCGGCAAAAACTGTACTTTCTTCGGTGTTTCTGCTTTTACCTTGATGACATCATACAATTCATCAGCACCGATTACCCTTGTTACCGGATAAGTTTTTCCTTCCGTATCCGTCACGGTTGCTTTTTCTGCCCCTTTGAATAACTCGTAGGCAGAAAGGACATCTCCCGTTTCAGAGACAAAAATACCGGTACCCGAGGTCAGCTTAGCTCCGTCTTTCCCGTATGTAGTGATTAAAACAACCGCTTTTTTACTTTTGTCCATCCATTTAGGGGCGTTTTTCTGCGCAGTTGCCGGCAATAAGTGGCAACAAATCAAAATAAATAGTAGAATTCGTTTCATTTCTTTTCTCATGTTATCAGATATGCCGACAAATGTAATACTTTATTATCTTTGTACATATTGTCTGAGTATAAAATTATCCGCTTATGAAACTTAAAATGTTATTTCTTATGTGTAGTTTATCAGCCGCCTTCCTCGTTTCCGGCAAAACTTTCGAGACTGACAAGTTCACAACCAAGAATGGAGGAGAACTTGTAATTACGTTCATCAAACACGGTAGTTTGCAACTTACATTCAACGGACATCACATCCAGATAGACCCTGTTTCGGAATATGCCGACTACAACTCTTTCCCGAAAGCCGACATTATACTGATCACCCATGAACATGGCGATCATCTGGATCCGAAAGCAATCAGTGCGCTTGAAAAAACGGGAACGCTGTTAATTGCCAACGAAGCCGGCAGTAAAATCCTGGGTAAAGGAACGGTTATGAAGAACGGGGATAAATTAACCCCTGTCGATTATATGACTATCGAAGCTGTTCCGGCCTATAACACCACGCCCGGACGGGAAAAATATCATCCCCGCCACCGGGATAACGGATATATCCTTACCCTGGGTGGAACCCGTATCTATATCTCAGGCGACACGGAAGATATACCCGAACTGGCAGACTTGAAAGATATAGACATTGCCTTCCTTCCGGTCAACCAGCCGTACACGATGACTGTGCAACAGGCTGTACATGCCGCCGAAATGTTCTCGCCCAAGATCCTTTACCCGTACCATTATGGCGACACAAAGGTGGAAGAGATCAAAGAAAAACTGAAAAACAGCAATATAGACGTACGCATCAGAGAGATGCAATAAACAATAAGGGTGCTTTAATATGTTAAGACAGGTGTTTTGACGATGAAATAAGGGACTTTCATAATCAAAACACCTGTCTTTTTCAGAGTGTCAACGGAATGACTTCCGTATATTATACCGATACGCCCAACAAGCCAATACGAAATACACCGCACATTGACCCCATAAGGTGACATATTCCGTATGGATCTCTGCCATCGAGGCTCCCATCGAATTTAATTTAACGTAGGCGAGGGTTGCGGGTGCTGCCGGAATCAGGAAATGCGATAACTTCCAGTACCAGGGCATCAGTTCCAACGGATAAGAGACGCCGGACAGGAAGATCAACCCGACCGAAAAGAAAGCGATCATCAGCAAAGGGGCATCCGAATCGGTAAAGATAACGGAAGCTGTCAGGCCAAAGAAACTCGTCGCCATCAGGAAAGGAATCAGTAACATGATTATATTCCATACATTACCGATATCCGGCAAGTCGAATATCAGCGGGATCAATCCCAGCAGGAAAAGCGAAAAGACGGCATACAGCATCATATACACAAATGTCTTTCCGATCACAAGGCGTCCGGCTTGTCCGAAGGTCGGGCGATACACCTGCAACAGTTTGAACTGCCGTTCCTCCCCGCTGACCATCCCGATCACCATCAATAAGGTCTGAAACATGATAACGATCAGCACAGCCGGGATCAGGTACGTCCCATATCCTTCCGTATAATTATACAAGGCGGTTCCGGCTACATTGATCGGTTTCGCTACTGATAATTGTGTAGCAGCCTGGCTGGGGAGAAATACCACCATTTCAGGCCGGTAGCGGTCGTTCAGCGCCAGCATCGAACCGGCCGACGCTTCCTGCATCGCCAGGTAGTTGAGGAATGCATTGGTCGTTTCATACATGATAAAGACCGACTCGTCACCACGGGAAACCCGGTCGGTAAAGTCGTACGGCAAATATAAAATGCCGGCAGCTTCATCCATTTTCATCAACTCCTGTGCCTGCGGATAATCCTCACCGGTAGCAATCACGTCGACCTGCGGAGTGGCATTCAGCAAACGGATATACTCGCGGCTCAACTCCGTTTTCGAATTATCCACCACGACAACCGGGACATTGCGGACCACATCAGGTGCGTACATATAATTATATAGCAGACCGTACATAAATATCCCCCCCATCAGCACCAACACGATAGCGAAACTGCCTGAGATGGTTTTGAACTCATTCAAGATAATGGACGATATATTGTTCAGACCTGCTTTTATGTTATTTGATATTTTCATACTTATGACTTAATATTGCACTTTTTAAATGCGGTACCATCAGAAACGCAACCAATATAAAACAGAACAACGCGCTGAAGTTCCACCAGGTATAGGCAAACCCATAATCGCCGTACAACAGGTTCTGATTGATCTCCACGAAATGACGCACCGGAAACAGGAAAGAAGTATAATAGACCGGTGCATACATGGCCGGAGCCGGAAACGTAACACCCGACAAGGTTGCCCCCAGCGAACCGACCATCGACACGATACTGATAATGATGCTGATTGCCGGAAAAAGGGAGAAAAGGAACACCGCCAGAGCCTGGGATGCGATCACGAACAGGACAGAGGTCAGGTTCAACGGCCAGAATCCACAGGAGAAAGGTATATTCATCAGACCGAACATAACATAATTAGCCAGGATGCTCATCAGGGAAAAGATGATGGTGTAAGGCAATAATTTTCCGAAAAGGGCGGTTACCATATTCATCTTCGCCGTTGCCAGCCAATCGTCACCGGTACGGAACTTTATCTCACTTCCCACCGCATAAACCGTCGTAAGCAAAATCAACACCTGAAAGAAGATAAAGAAGAACGGATTGCTCAGATAAACGGAATAATCCAGGTCCGGATTGAATAACGGATGATTCTGTGCCCGGATAGGGACCAGGAAGGTCGACACTTCTTTCTGGCTAATTCCCATTGCCGTAGCCTGCACCACGATCGGAGCCATCGAAAAGGTGCGCAGCAGACTTTCGAAAGCCCCTCTGACCTCTCCGCCGACACTCAACAAAGCATAATGATAATAATAGGATAAAGTAGCCTGCCTCCCACCCGTCACGTCTTCCTCAAAACGGTTCGGGATAACCAGATAGCCATATATTTCTTTGGCTTGTGTCGCTTTCCGTGCGGTTTCGGCATCCGCATAATGATGCGTGACACGGAAAGTCGGAACAGCTTCGACCTGGCGGGTCAATTCGCGGGATAAAGCAGTCTGGTCCTGATCGACAATACCTACCGGAATATTCTCCATCTGCCCGTTACCGAAGATCGTGGACATAAAGAAGATACAGAACAGCGGCAACACGATGCAGACCCCGAAATAGAGCCTGCGTGAAACCATCCGCCTTAATTCGCGCCGCATGACGCGAATGAATTGAAAATTAAAAATTGAAAATTGAAAATTTCTCATAGCAACTATGTTTTAATAATTTTCAATCTTCAATTTTCAATTTTCAATTCCACCAAGACCGACATGCCGGGACGCAGTCCATCGACCGGCTTTACCGGAAGGGCATGTATCTCGAACGTCCTCAAATCATAACTTCCGGTCTGCTTTGTGGATTTCCAGGTAGCGAAACTACCCAGCGGACTGACATAGTTGATCTTGAACTCAATATCTTTTGCGGCAATAGCCGGCACGTCGGCAAGAAATGTTCCGCCCATCTTAAATAACGGCAGACGGTCTTCACGGACATTCAGCACGACATGTGCATCATCCAGTACCACCAGGTTCATGATCGGCATTCCGGCACCGACCAACTCTCCACGTTTCGGGAAAATAGTCGATATCTGGCCGGATTCGGGAGCAACCAGGCGGGCATCCTGCAAGAGGGCTTCTACCTCGTTGACTGTACCTTGGGCGGCAGCCACCAGTGAACGGGCACTTTCCTTATCCTGTATCCGGGCACCGTCGCGAGCCATCTGGTATTGTTCATAGCAAGCGCGTTCGTTAGCCACGGCTGCATTATAAAGCGCTTCCACCTCATCTTTTCGCTGGGAGGTGACTACGCTGTCTTTATAAAGGGCCTGGATACGGTCGTAAGTCGTTTTTGCCAGTTGTAAATCCGATTTTGACTTGTTCCATAATTGAAGGACGGAGGCAACGATTTGTTTACGGGTTCCTTCGTCGATTTTCTGGTGCTGGTACTTGGCTATATCTTCCAAGGCATTTACCTGCTGGTATTTAGCCATCGCTTCCGGACTGTTGATGACGACAAGCGTATCGCCGGCTTTTACATGCTGCCCCTCTTTCACAAGGAAAGTATCGATACGCCCAGGGAGCTTTCCGGAGATACGTATTTCGGTAGATTCAATCTGTCCCTGAAGGATAACCGGCTTTTTCTTCAGCAACAGCATCCCCACAGCGGATATGATGATAACGGCGATCAGTACCACTATAAAAGAGATCGTCAGGTATTTCTTAGTCTTGTCCATAATTATTTGTGTTTATTGTTAATTCAATTATTGATATTACTTTTCTCTTGAAAGAAAAGTAATCAAAAGTTCAAGGCTGCATCTGCCTCACTACTCAGCATCCTGCGTTCGCTGTCGTCTGTGAACTCGCTACGCTCAAACAGCACAGCCTCCGGACGCTCTCTACGGATGCTTCGCTTCACGCTCACCAGATGAGGCCTTTCAGAGGAAGCGATGCTTCCTTTTATGATCGCCGAAACCGATACTTATGTAACAGACTGACATCTATATAGCAAACGGTATCGGCCATCCTAAGAGAACGCTTCGCGTTCTTTCCAAGGCCTCAGCGGGTGAACGTCCGCGAAGGGGGAAGACAGAGCGTCCGGAGCATCTGCTGTTTGAGCGAAGCGAGTTCAGATGCGACAGCGGAGTCTTCCTCCGGAGCAGTGAAGCCGGTGCAGCCTTGATCTTTTTGGCTACTTTTCCATCAAGGGAAAAGTAGATTAAATTATCTCCGTTATCCCTTCCACCCTATATTGCTGGAATGCTTCCGGAATGCCGCAGATAGAAAGCAAGTTGATCAATGCCACATCATACTGGTAATAAGCCAACAGGAAAGCGGTCTTTACCTTTGACAGCATTACCTCGGCATCGACCACCTCGGTTGAAGTTGCCATTCCTTCCTGGAAGGATTTCTGACGGATACGGACCAGTTCCTCACTCATTTCCAGGGTTGTATTCAAAGCCTTTACATTGTCGAGGGCATTCTGCAACTGAGTATAATATTTATCTACACCGACTTTCAGTTCGGTGACCGCCTTGTCCTTTCCTATCGCCAAAGTCTGGCTGGTCAGACGGGCCTGACGTATCTTTTTCTCCCGGTTCAAACCGTCGAAGATATTCCAGGTAAAACCGACACCGATCATCGTGCGGGGCATCAGGTATTTATCCACTCCATTTGAATAAAGCGTCTGTTTTCCGAATAAGGCAATAGTGGGAAGGTATCCGGTACGACCTATCTTCAATTCGTTGCCAGCGATGTTTTGCTGTAGTTTCAACTGGTTCACCATATAGTTGTTGACCGGTACCAGTTCTTTGAAATAATCGGCTGAAGGAATATTCTCATTGATGAAAAGGGAAGTTGTCGTGCTGATCTCCTTATCGGCATCCAGATCGATCAGGCTTTTCAGCGCCTGCCCGGCTACTTCCAGGTCTTTGCGGGCGGAATCCAGTTCACGTTTGGCCTCATCCATGCTCACCTGGGCAAAAAGACGTTCCGCACGATTGATCATCCCGTTCTGTTCCAGTTTGAGAGCCTGGTCATAATGGGTTTTCAGGGAATTATACGTAGCTTCTTTCACGGCGACAACACGTTGCCCGAGACGCAAACCGAAATAACATTCAACCAGTTTCGATTGCTGGTCGGCATTAACTTGTTCACGGTTTACCTCAGCGATACCGACCATTGTTTTCCCGATCTTACTGGCGAAAATACGTTTACCGCCGGTAAACAGGGGCCAGGTTACATTGGCGTCGATAGAAGTGATATTCTGCGAAATAAGCGGCAGCGTCAACGTGTTCTGACCGATCTTATCCAGGATGGAAGAGATAAACTGATCATCGGGGATGATGGAATGGACAAAGTCTTTTGCCGGGTCGGTGAACTGGTTAAGCGGCTGTTTGACCTCGATAGGATTCGACATATGCACAAAAGCGCCGGCCGCTCCAACCGAAGGATACCAGAATGAGTTCAGTTTCTGATGCTCGTTCTTTGCCAGTTCAACCTCCTTCCCTGCCATCCGGATACTACGGTTTCCTTTCTGAAGCAGTTCCATCGACTGTTCCAGAGTCAGGTCTATCGTCTCTGTCTGGGCAGAAGTAATGGCAGGAAAAAGAAACAGCAAGCCAATACTGAAATGCGTTAAGTTATTAATCATAAATACGTTTAAATTTAGTTTGAGCGAAATTTATGATTAATAACAACACCCTCTCGGGGATTGTTCAGCGGGAATTAACTTCCTTTTTCCGAGGCTTTCTTCAAGTCCGGTAAAAACCAGGTCACCAGTCCGATCAGCGGCATATAACCACACACATTATAAACCGTCTCGATACCATACTGATCGGCCAGATTCCCCAGCACAGCCGAAGCGATCCCCGCCACCCCGAAGGCAAACCCAAAGAACAAACCGGAGATCAGTCCTAATTTATAAGGCAATAATTCCTGTGCATATACCAGAATTGCCGGAAAAGCAGACGATAATGTCAATCCGACGCAAAAACTCAGAACTGCCGTCAGATATAAACTATGTACATGCGGCATTAACAGAGAAAAAGGAGCCGCACCGAGAATGGATGCCCAGATAACATATTTACGTCCTACCTTATCACCGATCGGACCGCCCATCAAAGTTCCCAGGGCAGTCGCTATCAGAAAGAGGAACAGGAACAACTGCGATGACTGAACGCTCACATCGAACTTCTCTATCAGATAGAAAGTATAGTAACTGTTCAGGCTTGCCATATAAATATATTTGGAAAAGATAAGGATCAACAGGATGGATATGGAGAATATCGTTTTCCCCAGCGGCAACGGCATTTCGATATGATGTTTCGAAGTTCCGACATCTTCACGTTTAAACCGCAAAAGCAATCCCTTGTACCAACGTCCTACCGAAGTCATGATCAGGATAGCGACGAAAGCCAGAATAGAGAACAAGGCAATATGACTCCGTCCGTAAGGTGCCACCAGGATAGCGACCAATAGCGGTCCCAGCGATCCTCCCAGGTTTCCCCCCACCTGAAATAATGACTGTGCCAGTCCTCTCTTCCCTCCCGACGCCAACGACGTCAGCCGCGAAGCCTCCGGATGGAATATCGACGATCCCACTCCAATCAAGGCCACAGAACACAAAACCCAGGGTAAAGAACCGGCAAATGCCAGGCTTAGCAAGCCGATCAACGTAAAACTCATCCCGATCGGTAACGACCACGGGGACGGATGTTTGTCAAAATATAATCCGGTAAGTGGCTGAAAAACCGATGCCGCCGATTGGTAAACCAGTGTAATCAACCCGATCTGCGCAAAATTCAATGCCAGATCATCTTTAAATAACGGATAAACAGCTGTAATTACAGATTGCAGTGAGTCATTTATACAATGTGATATGCTCAATGCCACTAAAATACGGAAGGTAATCCCACTTGCCGATTCAACCTTATTTTGTCCCATTTGTAAACCTTATTGCCTATTGAGCTGCAAAAGTACATATAAAATAACGGACAAGGAACCATCCTTTCATTATAATCAGGTAAAACGGATGATCTAAAGTGTTAAAAACAGACAGAGTTCAATTGTAAAAATTCCTCAATTAACATTTATAATTATTGCAATATACAGACAACTCGCTTTGATTCATAAAGCGACACCTGCATTAACACAGGGCTTTAACAAAACTTTTCTTTCAGTTCTTTTTGATTCTTTACGTAAATTGCCGTGAGCCAAATAGACTTATAGTTGTTTTATCGTTGAACAACTAAACAAAAAGCATGAATAATGAGATTTAAACTTTAGAGCTGCGCCGGAGATGAAAGGTAATCTTGTATCCATCTCTCCCGAAACCTACGCCAATTCCCCCTATCTCCCTTATCGCCCTGATGTAAGAGATCGTTCACTCCGGAGCAGTATCTAAGTTTAATTTAAAAATCTTCCTCTTCTTCCCCTCCCGGAACATGTAGAATAAAAGTAGTAGCCCCCATAGTCACGATAGCTCCTTCACCGATCCGTACCTGTTCTTTTTTTCCCAGCAGTACACTGCGAAGGAATGTGCCGGTCATACTCTGGTTATCGCGCAAGGTATAAACGAATTTACCATCCCTATCCTGTTTCACATTAATAATACAATGTTTACGCCCCACACTCGGGTCACTGGTAATAATAGGAACATCCACACCTTCCGTGTCTTTATTCCTTCGTCCTATCATATTATCCCCCATCACAAGCGGCAACTCCTGTTTAAAGCCAAAAGTATTCTCGATCACAGTGATATAACCACAGGAAAAATCGGGTTCCTTCACTTCTTTTTCCTGTCCGGACTCCGTACGCACAGTCTTTCTACCCAGTTTTATCTTAAACTGGGAACCACATTGAGGACATACAAAAGCCAGGATTTTCCCATCGGGATACTTTGTTTCATCGAATGATAACTGATTATCACATTTGGGGCAGAATATTCTTTTCATATCTTTATTTGAAGCATTTACGTTTTAAGAAGTACAAAGATAAGTCTTTTTCCACGGAAATAAAGACCGATACGTCTATAAAACAGAAAAGCCATCCATCACGGACAGCCAATCTTCATTGTTAACCTTAAATCTAATACCATGAAAAACACAGTGCAAATATAGAGGTTTTATGTTATTCAGCATAATATTCACCTCAAAAACACCATTCATTTAATACAGTTTAACAAAAAACATGCTGCACAACACATTTCTACAGCATATTCACACTAAAAAAGTCATTATCCATACAGATAACATTCTTTACTATCAGAGTATCGCAGAAATTTTACGTACTTCTGCCAGCCGCTCCATAAATGTCTTGTCTTTGCGGGTAGCTTGCATATTGTATTTGAGTTGAAGACGCATCAACGGTTCTGCATCCACTCCCAAAACAGCCTCAAAAAGTAAAGCCGTCTTTTCTGTTATTGGACGATGCCCGTTCAATATCTCGTTCAAAACGGAATATGCCAACCCCATTTGTTTCGCCAGCCTACGTTGCGATATTCCTCTATACTCAATCTCATCTTTCAAAATCTCACCCGGGTGAGTTGGGTATGCGGGAATAAGATTATTGGCAGTCATTTGGGGATCACCCCCTTTTACAGTAGCACTCATATCAATTCTTTCTATTTATAATGATTCGACAACTCTGTTATATTACATATCGTAGCGATAATTTCGCCATCCTTAACTTGTTCCTCGAACTCAATACGGTATTGGTCATTCACTCTTACGGAAGACAATCCCGCTTTATCACCTTTCAGCTTTTCATAATTCAGCGATTTATATTGAGTGAGAGTCGTTACATCAGCTTTTTCAATCATCAAATCAATGATACGGATGTATTTACGGATTATCTGCGGTTGAAAGCGATGCTTCTTGTCTGCTTCTCCTGTAACATACAAATCACGCAAATATTTCTTATCGAAATTTATCTCCATACCGGTTCTATTTACAGATGCAAATATAGCATTAAATATCTATGTTCGCAAAATTAGCGAACACTTTTACTAATACTGAAAAGCTTTTATAAAAACTCCGGTAACAATCGGAAAGAAATCCTATTACTACTGGAGAAAAGTTTGGGTTGGTAGAATAATACGATTCTACCGTTTTATCACTTTAACGACTTTACTATCCATACGGATAAAATAAGGTAATTATATACCAAAGATTATCATCTGAATATCTAAAATCGTTAAGTTTATATACTATCTGACTATTTTCTATTGACAAATAAACTTCATTCTCAGAACCTCGATCAGCAAAAGTCCCAAGATCATCCATAGAATTAATCCAATAGCCATTTTCTATTGCCCAATCCTTTAACCTTGCGATTTGGACTCCCTTGCAATTCGCTGTTCCCGCAAGCGCTTGAACTGATTCAAGCACTCTTTGTGCGAAAGCTTCAGCTTGTTCCAAGAGGCTACAGTCCGAAGTTTCCTTGCGTTTGCCTCTTTGTGATATTCGTTGAGAACGATCTCCATCCATTATAAATTACTGGTTTATTCGCAAATAAATGGATTTTTTCCATATTCCCCAAAGATACTTCTCAAAATAAAATTCCCCGGACCAAGAAAATCTCGATCCGGGGAACAATCTTACAACATACCGTAAACTATTCTATCTCCGGTCTGTCCCCTCCACCTTCACTTCCTCCTCCGGAAGGAACTTTGGTGTCGTTGGTACTGTCTTTGTCATTAAAGTCCATTCGCATCCGATTGATCATTTCACGCAGTTCCGCACACGGAACAAAACGCAACTTCATCTTTCGGATGGAATCCGCATTCGCTTCACCTTCCACAAGGCTACTCTTGGCGTTAAAAGACGGGATGAAACTCCCGAATCCTTCCACCTGTACAGTATGCCCCTGTTGAATGAAGGTTTTCATGGAAGAAACCAACCCATACAAGGTTGCCCTAACCAATCCTTTGTTAACACCCGATACCAATGCAATCTGCTCGCAAAGATATCCAAATTCCACCGGGGTTGCCCTTTCGGGAACCACCACATACTTTTCGGTTTTTGTTTTATCAAAACCGAAGGCTTTCTTGACACGTCTAAATTTTAGTGCCATATTTTATATAAATAAAATGATTATAATAAGGATCGAAGATATACTCTACCCCTTTTCTTCCCCCTTCTAGAAGAAAAGTTTCCCTCCCACTTCTTGCAACAGACTTACTTTTGTAAGAGTGGGCATACATTAAAAAATTTCGGCAGAAAAGCTAGCCGAACAGCTTAATTAAGTTTAAGCCCAAATGAATACACCTAGTCATATTCATTCAATATCGATGAAGTCAATTTCATTGACAACACAAAGGTAGTGTTATTTCCCTGATGCAAAAAAATATTTATACGCTTTTTTTCGAAAATATAGAAAAAAGGTTATTCTGACCAATCTGCAACCAGCTTAAAAACAAGAAACAAATACACTAATAAGTAAGGTTCACAATCACTTAGCCTACAAATCCCCGCCTGCCTATCGTAGATTGAACCTTACTTATTGTTCCTTTTTTTACAAAATGATCTTAAATGATTCGTTTCCCACACGAACAAAATAAAGGCCATCTGCCGGCAAATCGACATCCTCTACGCTTTCACGAACAGCTTTCATAACGACAAGTCGTCCGCCGGCATCATAGATGTACACAGGAACACCTACTGCAAAACCTGATAGACTCAAACGTTTAGACGCAGAACGGTAAACTCGTTTATAAGATTCGATATTTTCATTTGCAGTAGGGTCTTCTTCCTTTTTGAATTTAACAGACAGATAGAGATTTTCCTGCAAATGAGGAACTACAAATTGATTGTTTTCATCCAACATCTCTTTGATATCTTTTCCATTCAGGAGAATAGACTCGATTAAATAATCTTGTTCCGGTCGAACATGAAACTCAATACGGGAAGATTCTGTTCCTTTCAAATAAGCATAATAACAATAATCCCACCCTCCTTCATTCTGCCGAACTCCTACTGTCCCACCTTTAGACAGAAGTATTTCGATCATATAATTAGTTGCAATTCCATACGTCCGTATATTTTCAAAATTTCCCCAAATAGCATGTTCTTTATAAAACTGCAGCTTATTCGCAGGAACAAATAATCTGGCAGATTGATAAACAGAACTATTAAAACAATTTTCCGATACTAGCGGAATCTCACCTGTTGGCAGATATACATAATTTATTAACGGACTATCTTTAAAAGCATATTCTTCTATTTCCTCAACACAGTCTGCCATATGTACTGTCTGCAAAGAATTACATCCAATGAAAGAGTTAGAGCATACTCGCTTAACATTAGGAGGAAATATGATAGATTGCATTTTCGAACAATTTTCAAAACTAGGTAATTCAGTCAAATTCAAACAATCACCAAAATAAAAAGAGGTATTCAGGCAACCTCTCAATGCATAGTTCCCGATATAATACAATTTATCCGTACTATCAAAATAAACACATTCCACATTTTCAAAAGCATAATCTCCAACCTTTTCCAGACAGGTACTTGATTTTGCATTAAATTGAATTGTTGCTTTTACACAATTCTTAAAAGCAGCATCTTTCACTTCTATCACTACAGGCAAGCAACTTACACCAGCCAAATTCGAACAATTTTCGAAAACACCTCTTTCTATAATCGTTACATGAGACAAGTCTGGAGCAATAACAAGACAATTACAGTCTTTAAAGGCATCTTCTCCGATCTTCGTCAAATATTCAGTCTTTACAGATAAATCATTTAAATTAAATGTAGAAATAACAGAACCGGAAAAAGCTAATTTTCCTATCGCTTCTATTGATTGCGGTAAATACATGGACTGAAGTGTTTGATTGTTATAAAAGGCTTTATCCGGTATAGTGTTTACTGAATTAATATCGTATTCCACAACAGCTGCATTCCGTAAATCCAACTCCAAAAGTGATTTCATCTGATTCATGATAACAAAATCCCTCTGGTCTATTTTACCACCTATTACAAGATGTGTCACCAGTTTTATATCTTCATCCGACAATAACTTTTTTAAAGTTCCCGGTTCTGCAACTTCTACCGACAGCTTTCTTTTTTCTCGCAACGTCAGAAAAACAGTCAACTCTTTATCACCATCTATATCGATTTTTATATTCCCTGTATGATCAGATGCAGCATTAGTGTCTTCATAGATAACTTTACCATTCAAAAAAACCTGCTTTATATAATACAGTTCGTTCGAATAGATCGAAACCATTGTTTCTCCGGAAGGCAAATTTATTTGGGTAACATCCTTATAATCTTGTTGGTTCACACAGACCTTTTCAACACCTTGAAATGTACCCAATGTCAATACGTAAGACTTCCTTTGATACTCCACAGATAATGCCAAATCAGATTCCATGGATTCGATTTCATAATAACCATCTTTTATTTGAGCAGTTATATCAGTTCTTCCAAGAATGGCTCTTTTAACTTCATAATATTTATCCGACAAAAAATTAAGATCAAGCATAGTCCCCTCTGTTATATCAGATACACTAGTCGATTGCATAATCTCCTTATCCCCTATTCTTATACAGCCTGTTCCTCCGGTCATATCAATTGTCAGTTTATAAGTCGGAATCTGTTCAAAAATGATCGATAATGCCACATTAGCAGAAATGGAAGAAATTGTCAACACATTATCACTTACCTGGTTGGTTATATCCTCACTTCCTAACTTAACTTGTCGGATGCGATAACCAGCATTGGGAATTATCGCAACTTTTACATCGGTAGAGGCTGTAACAGAACCTGGATTACCGGAAGTAACTAACTGGTCATTCACCTGTACACTTCCTCCTTCTGAATAAGTCACCTCTACGACATAAGTTACCAGAGCTTCTTTTTCAAATGTTACTGTAACATCTTTATCTGCAGAGATGGATAAGATGGTCAATACATTATTGCTTAACTGACTAGTTACATCTTCGTTTCCCAACAAAACCTGCTTGATATGATAACCGGCTTGAACTGTTATCGTCACTTTCACATCGGTTGAGGCTGAGGCTGTAACTGATTGACCAGAGGTGATAGACTGACCATTCACCTTCACGTTTCCACCAGTCGAATAATTAACTTTTACGCTATGAGTTACCAAAGCATCTTTTTCAAAAGTAACTGTTATCTCTTTATTTGCAGAAATAGACGAGATGGTCAATACATTACTACTTAATTGACCTGTTACATCCTCGTTCCCCAACTGAACCTGCTTGATATGATAACCAGCTTGAGGCGTTATCGTCACTTTTACATCGGTTGAAGTTGAGGCTGTAGCTGATTGACCGGAGGTGACAGACTGACCATTCACCATCACGCTTCCACCAGTCGAATAACTAACTTTTACGCTATGAGTTATCGGGGTGTCTTTTTCAAATATGACCGTAATATTTTTATTTGCAGAGATAGACGAG
Source organism: Parabacteroides caecihominis (assembly GCF_023656785.1). Classification (NCBI taxonomy): domain Bacteria; kingdom Pseudomonadati; phylum Bacteroidota; class Bacteroidia; order Bacteroidales; family Tannerellaceae; genus Parabacteroides; species Parabacteroides caecihominis. The sequence continues at coordinate 5,581 of NZ_JAMOKS010000034.1, read as the reverse complement.
ATGGTCAATACATTACTACTTAATTGACCAGTTACATCCTCGTTTCCCAACTGAACCTGCTTGATATGATAACCGGTTTGAGGCGTTATCGTCACTTTTACATCGGTTGAAGTTGAGGCTGTAAATGATTGACCGGAGGTGACAGACTGACCATTCACCTTCACGCTTCCACCAGCCGAATAAGTAACCTTTACGCTATAAGTTATCGGAGTGTCTTTTTCAAATATGACCGTAATATCTTTATTGGCTGAGATAGACGAGATATTCAATACATTGTTACTTAATTGACCAGTTACATCTTCGTTTCCCAACTGAACCTGCTTGATATGATAACCTGCTTGAGGCGTTATCGCCACTTTTACATCAGTTGAGGCTGTAACTATAGCTGATTGACCGGAAGTGACTGACTGATCATCCACCTTCACACTTCCACCAGTCGAATAAGTAACCTTTACGGTATGAGTTACCAGAGCATCTTTTTCAAAAGTAACCGTTATCTCTTTATTAGCAGAAATAGAAGAGAAGACCAAGAGATTATTATTTAATTGACTAGTTACATCCTCGTTCCCCAACTGAACCTGCTTGATATGATAACCGGTTTGAGGTGTTATCGCCACTTTCACATCAGTTGAGGCTGCAACTGTAACTGATTGACCAGAGGAGGTAACGGATTGATTATTCACCTTTACACTTCCACCTGCCGAATAAGTAACCTTTACAAGATGAATCGCCGGATTATATTCTTCCCATATAGGTTCTATTAGATAGTTTTTACCAACCTTTACAACATAAGAGCCTATTCTTCCTAAACTCACGCCATTGACTTTCACCTCTTTAAGCCTATAACCTTTTTTGCTGTAAAAAGTAAATGTTATACTTTTATTGTTTTGGTCCAACCAATAACCAAATGGAAATGCCCCAGGACAACTAGATTCTACACTACCCATTGTTTCATCATAGGGCAAAATCCGAGCTACAGAAGTATATTCTTGTTCAAATTTTATCTGAAAAGTCAAAGCTGTAGATTGATATTTCTCATCACCTTCTTGTTCTATTTTTATCTGAGAAATTCCTTTATAATCATTTTGCTCCAACATAACTCCATCATAGACTAATTGGATATCATATTTATAAATATCGTCTTCTTGTGTTTTATTGATTACTTTTATTGTAAGGAGAGATTTATCCGTAGTAGTTAAATTCAATAATACGGGAGACTTAGTTTGAATAAACCCTGGTATAGTATAAGTCAGTTGCCATCCATCCCCAACACTACCAAACTTAATCCACGCATCTGGGGAAAAATATTCATGAAAACCAAAATCACAAGAAGTTAGTGTTTGGTAGATTACACTCAAATTAGGATCAAGTAATTCAGATTTAGCCTTGTTTATATTACATAAACAAGTCAATAATACCAATAATAAAATGTGAGATAATTTTTTCATAAACCTACATAATTCACCTCCCTGTCCCCCTCCGTTCGGCTTTTATCTAAGATTATCAAATAGAAAAGCGCGGGAACTGTCATTTACTATCCTATCCAGAGGTATCGCCAAACACCCACCACAGAGATAATAAAACAACAGCCCGCGCTCTATATTGTATATAGCCTTACTTTATAACAAATAAGTATACAAACAGAGCGCAAGCATTCATTGTCTATTATTCTTCTGCAGTTGAAAATTGGCGATTTTCTGAATAGAGAATAATATTTTAAACGCTTTTCGCTTTCTAATAAGTCCTTCCGTTCAAGGCCTCGCTAGGTCTTTACTTAGAATTACTGCAAACATACGTAAAAATTCATAATTAGCACATCAATAACATAAAAAACAGACAAAAGCCTACTAAAATCATCAGATGAAGCTACTTATTAAGTAACCTTCGATCTACTTACTAAGTAAGGCATATGGTTACTTAGTAAGTAAACTCCCGCCTACTTATCGAGTAGACTTGACCTTACTTATTAAGTAGATCTGATAGCATGTAGTTTCACTATTAATCTTGACTACTTTCGCCCTAACTAATAAGAAGGTTGACTCGTTTATTACTTACTTATAATCCAGGTTTACCCACATGGATTGTTATTTGTATATTGGGTTGACATTTGTTTGTCACCACAAAATTAATTATAAATCCGTATTTCTCCTAATGAAAAAACCACCGTGGCGGTTTGCCATGCGGCTGGAGGCGCGGAGCCTCCAAAGAGCTTTCATGATAGATTTTCTGGATCCGGGGGGGAAGTTTTTTTATCCTGTCATCTCCACTCCTTTCTGTTTTTTATGGCTAGTTCCCTGTAACTTTTCCATTTTTTCTTTATTTCTCCTTCACACTTAACCGCCTGCTGAGGCGTCATGCCATCAAGACTCCAATGAGGGCGTTCGTGGTTATAAAAATCTACGGCTGTTTCCATAGCTTTTTTTTACTTCCGAGAGACAGTAAAAGACCATGTCTTTGAGAAGCTCGTTCTTGATCGTGTTGTTTATCCGTTCAGCAACAGCATTGTCCTTCGGATTTCCACTCTCGGTCATGCTTATACCTATCTGATAATCTTTTAAACGACCTGTATAAGCATAACTGGCATATTGGACGCCCCGGTCAGAATGATGAATCAGTTTCGACAAGTCCTTGCCCGCATAATGCTCAAAAGCCATTTCCAACGCTTACAGAGGATAGCGCGTATCCAAGCTTTCTCCTACGCTATAACCAATGATTTCCTTCGTATAAGAATCCGCAACCAGAGACAAATAGCAGAATGTGTTTTCATCATTTTGAGGATCAAGACATAGGGGTATATAGGTGATGTCGCTGACCATCAACTCGCACGGGCGAATGGGGATCAGTTCCTTAACCAAGTTCGAGTAAAGTGGAAGGTCATGCCGGGAGTCTGTAGTTGTGGCACGCCGTTTGCGTTTTCGCACTTTCAGACCATACCTCTCTATTATATCGTAGAAGCGGTTGTAACCTACACTATATTTTTCACTGAAGCGACTGCGATACATCAGCCAAAGCTTGTTACCTCCTATGCCAGGATCTTTTTGACGTACTTCCTTGATAAATTCAACGACAAAAGCTTCCTTGGCTAAACGTAGCATCAACATATCTACATGTTTGTGATAGGCTTGTTTACTAACACCAAGCAGACGACACATAGGGGCAATGCAATAAAGACGTTTGTCCCTATTGTGCAGCCTACCTGCTACTTGGTGCCAGCTTTTTTTAAGTCGATACCGTAAACCTCTTTACCGAAAGCTACCATCTCTTCATAAAAATCAGCACGTAAACATTCCGTTGACAGCTCTTTTTTAAGACGAGAAATCTCTCGTAGCAACTCCTGGGTGTCTTCTGCTGTGACATCTTTTTTTTGTTGTTTCATAAGTGCTGCCTCTTTGGGATTTCTTTCCTCAAAGAGATGTAATACCTTTTCTAATCCACTCTTGCTAAGACCAAATTTTTTCATCAGGTCCGAAACTCTTTCTTTTTCTACCACATGAAGGCGGTAAATCTCGTGGTCTCTTAATTGCAAGGCTTGAGCTTGCGCATACTTCTTTGCGTTCATTGTTGACTTTATTAGAAGTCAACCTTATTTATAAAAAGACAAACTTATACTCCTAATATTATATTAGCATCAATATTCAGTTTTCGATTAATTTCTCTGGCTACTTTCAAAGTAGGTTCACATTTACCAGAAATGTAATCACTGAGACGGGAAGGACTTACTCCTATCAGTTTGGATAATGACTTTTGATTAAGCCCCATTTCATACATACGAAGTTTTAGTACATCCACCAGGGCTGGTTCTCCTAAAGCGTAATGCTCCTCTGAGTAATCGGCCACAAGATTAGATAAAAGTTCCAGTTCTATACTATTAGGATCATTTAGTGGAGTATTGTCATCCACTAATGGAAGAAGTTCCTCTACCCTTTTAACAGCCCATTCATATTGAGCCTTATTTTCTATCTTTGTCATAAACATTAAATTTTAGAGCAATTAATTTGATCATATTCTTTATGAGTTCCAACGAAACGGATGTAAACAAACTGGATCGTAAATTTAATAACAACAACTAATCGGTAGTTATTACCTTTGACATTGAAAACATAATGCTGATTGCCAACGTTATCTACGCTATTGAATGTTTTCTTTACATCAGCATAGTTAGTCCACTTACTCTGTTTTACTATCGTCACCCATTCTTGAAGAGCGACTTTTGAGTCGGGATACTTTTCTGCATATTCTTTTAACGCTTGTTCTGTAAATATCCTCATTGCTATTCATTTTTACGAAACAAAGATATGAATAGAATTCTATATTTCAAAATAAAATTCCATATTTCAGGACTACAATAAACAAATCCTTCGAGTCACCCACAATCAGCGGTACATATAATAGCCGGAGATATTTACGAGCAGTTCAACAGCAAGGACACTCCCTGGACTTTGCGGGAAGAACTTGGCAGTAACGGTTCCGGATGAGGAGTTATTACGGCGGACGTTATATCGACTGCAACCAATTAACGGCACAACTGGAATTACGAATTGAATTCAAACACAATGTGAATGCCCGCATCGACTATGGTTTCGGTAAAAATACAGAGGGCTTTGTCTTTAACTTCGCAGAAGCATTTTAAACAGGAACCTTATAAACGCAAAAAAAGGCCATCTTCACAGACAAGACATCTTCTTTTATAATCAATAATGTTTTACAATCCATTTATCAAAAACCTACATAGACTGATTATTATTAAATTTTCATGTCGAAACAAAGATACTGGAAAAGTTGTGTGATTATTGTCCTTACATGAAGGATAATGACTACCAATCAATTGGTGGTTTATGTGAAGGCTCTTTTTGCGAAGAAGCAAAAAACAATTATGTTGAAGAAAATGATTTGGAAATGATTAACTAATAAAGAAATGAAAATAAGAAACAATGATCTGTCAGACAGACGTATTGACATTGATATAGCAGCGGAGTTTCAATCCACCTATATAAATGCGAGTATGACGAGCTTATCAAGCTCCTTTTGCCTGATATGGGAAGAGATAAAGAATGCTTATTCTCTCAAACATAAGGCTATAGAACAATATCGGGAGGGGCTGGCCGTTCCCCGACCAATGAGTTTTCTAGAGATAAATAATGCGTGACACAGTTTATTTTACACTACCTCATTATCCCCGACTTTTTCCTAATCAACAATAGTCTATATGATTATCTACTTATATTGGTCACAAGTCCTGTGGTAGTATTAGTTGCTGTAAGTATATTAGTAGTATCATCATATGAGTATGTGCAGTTGGTTAACGTAAATAAATGTCCAACCCCACCATCAATTACTTGGTTAATAATATTCACATGTGAATATATATTAGCTCCATTAAAATGTAGATGAGTCTGATAGACCCATAGTTGTTTCCGTCTTACACGATGTATATAATGCAAAAAGTTATGCACCGCTAAGGGTAGGGTGTTCAGTAAAGTGTTCTCATTTTAGCATACTTTTTTTAGTGTTTGATTCCGCATGGAGACTAGGTTTGGCGATAGTTTTTTTGATGCCCATTCATTGATATCCTTGAGTCGAA
>NZ_JAMOKS010000033.1:0-75830 GCF_023656785.1 Parabacteroides caecihominis | reverse complement strand
CAACCCGGCAAAAGGGTCACAGGCAGGTCCGGGCAGTCCTTCCCGTAAAGCGGTATGGCAAAGCGCCCGGAAACTGCTCAAGTAACTGTTCACCGTATTCACCGCCAGCCCTTCGGCGCGCAGCGAACCGCCAAAATCATCCACCATGGCGGTGGTTATATCTGTCCATTGCAGCGAAGCGCCTTTCCAAAAACGGTACAGCCGGTTGCGAACCACTCGGTAGAGATCGGCCGTACTATCCTTTCCCGCCTCCCGCTTCCGGGCGACCTGAAAGTCCATGTAAACGAAAATGTTTTGTGTCATAATTGCTTATTTGTTATTCGAATAAACAAATATACGACACTGTGTGTTTCCGCTATAATCCTGTCGTTAACGAGATTAACAGAAGCGATAACAGCAGGGTGAAGAGAAAGACATTGCGGGCGGTATGGCCCAGGGTCTTATTGAGTTCGCGTCCTTCAAAACGGTAAAGTTGCCGCCAGGTCGCATAAAAGAGGGCAAAAAAGGCGGCGAAAAGGAACTGTATCCACCAAGATGCGTCCAGCATCAGGGGCATAGCCAGCAAAAGCGCCACTACCCCGTTCAACAGGTAGAATATCCGGCCGAAACCGCGCCCGAAAAGGACGATGGTGGTCCGCTTATGCGATGCCTTGTCCTGCACATAATCACGATAATTGTTCACGACAAGGATATTTGTAGAAAGCAATCCGACCGATACGGACAACAGAAACGATAACGGGGAAAAGGACAGCGCCTGTACATAATAGGTGAAGCATACCGGGATGATCCCGTAGAACAGCACCACGCAGACATCGCCCAGCCCGTTATAGGCCAGCGGAAAAGGTCCAGCGGAGTATGCCAGCACGCAAAGGGCGATGGCGATACCGACGGGTATCAACTCCCACCCGGCATAAAACAGCAGCATACATCCGCAGAGACACGACAAGCCCAGGGTAAGGAAAGTGGCTTTCAGCATGGCTTTCGGAGTGATCCATCCCTGGGCGACGGCACGCTCTGGCCCCAGACGGTCTTCCCGGTCGGCTCCCTTTTTAAAATCAAAATAATCGTTGGCAAAGTTACTGGCTATCTGCGCCAGCAAAGCTACTCCAAAACACAAAAGGGCCGGTACCAACCGGAATACTCCCTCGCACCAGGCTAAAACACATGCCAGCAGCACAGGACTTAACGATGCCGGCAGCGTTTTCGGGCGCGCGGCCTCCAGCCATGATTTAAAAAGGCTCTTCTCTCTTTCCATCTTTCCTCGTTCACTTTTAACGGACAAAAGTATAAACAAAAACCACAATGATTTGTTTTTTTAATAGGAATTCGTATATCTTTGCAGCATGAAAAATTTTCTGTTCATATTGACTCTGCTTTTCGGTATGTTGCTTTTTTCTCCCCAGGAGGAGGTTGAAAGCGACAACATCGCTGTGGCTCAAAAAGAGGCAGTCATGAAGGAAAAAGGTTCTGCGGATGTACAATATTACCTGAACGTATTAAGTACCGACCTGAAAGAAAGCAAAGGTCTGACTGCACGCAGAACGGTTCAATCGACAAATAATACATTTCATTTGCGCACGCTGAAAATAGCGGAAAAAGTACTTCAGGATATCCGCCTGAAGGAGATGAATGCACAACGGAAAGTGCTGGAAAATGTATCAGAATGTCAAACCATAAATCTGTCTACCCTTCTTTGCCGCATGGGGGAACATGTGTTTGCTCTGCGGAAACTCATTATTTAGTAATTGATAATTACTTTTGGCTTGATCCAAAAGTAATCAAAAAATCAAGGCTACACCGGCTTCGCTGCTACGGCGAAAGACGCTCACCCGCTGAGGCCTTGTCAAGAACGCCATGCGTTCTCTTCGGATTGCCGACACCACCTGTCACATTGATAAGTAAGGCTTCGAAACAATCCGGTCATTAATTATTAATTACTAAAAATGAAATATTATGTCTACTAAAAAATCAAATAAAACACGTATTTATGTTTCTGTTATTATAACTGTTGTTGGTTGCGTACTGGCTTGTAGTTCTATCATACCTAACGATTACCTGAAGTTATTAGTGGTAATGGGTGCTCTGGGATATGGATTATATGGCATCATGAAAGGTTTGAGCAATACCGGCTCTGCTGAAGAAACTGCTATTGAAGAAAAAGAATAAGCATGTTTGAACAAAAGTAACCATTAAAAAGTTTAATAAAATGAAGATAAATAAAGATTTGGTAGATGCCGTCATGATGGTGTCGTTTATCATTTTGGTGTTGATCGGTACAACCGATTTTGAAAACGCTATCGCAAAAGATGTAACAATGGGAGCATTAGGGCTGGTAACAGTCGTCATGGTCATACTCCGTGGCATACAACTGAGACAGGCAGCCAAAGAGCCTAAAGAAGAATACGAATATTAAATCACTAATACGAATATTCCTAACAACCCTAACTGAAATGTCTAGTTGCTTCCTGCTGTTATTCCGGAGCGATCCGGGGTTATCCGAGGTGCGTTTTTCTGCCTAAAAAATAACTTGCTGTTTACTTGGTTACGGTGGCAACATCCACCGGACAACAGGAAGCCGGACATTGTAATAAAAAGATTAGTAAATTTGCGACCATGATAACAAGCGTAACATTATTAGTTCTTTCGCTGTTTGCTCTCTACATCGGAGCAGGCTGGCTGGTAAAGGGTAGTACGGAGATAGCCCTGAAAGCTAAGATATCAAACCTGGTGATCGGTCTTACGATCGTTGCATTCGGTACCAGTGCCCCGGAATTGGTGGTCAGCCTGAATGCGTCCTTATCCGGGCAGGGCGATATAGCCGTGGGGAACATTATCGGTTCCAATATTTTCAATATCGCCGCCATTCTCGGTATATCCGCCGCCATCCAACCGCTACAGGCCAAACGCCAGCTTACCCGCCTGGATATTCCCATACTGATCGTCGCCACCGCCGTCTTCACGCTCCTGTTCTGGAACGGGGTACTCGGAAGGCTGGAAGGTTGTTTCTTTTTAGCGGGCATCATTATTTATACGGTCTTCAGCCTGTACTATTCACGCAAACATGAAAAGAAAGTGGAAGAACAGATCGGGGAGTTGGAGAAACAACCTGAACCCTGGTATAAAGATGTCCTGTATATCGTGGGCGGCCTGGTGATCCTGATCTTCGCCTCCAACCTGCTGGTCAACAATGCCGTATCCATCGCCCAGGAACTGGGTGTCAGCGAAGCGGTCATCGGACTGACTATCGTTGCCGCCGGAACAAGCCTGCCGGAACTGGCAACCTCGGTCGTGTCGGCCCTCAAAAAAAATCCGGATATTGCGATCGGGAATATTGTCGGTTCCAACCTGTTCAATATCCTGGCTATAGCAGGAACCAGTTCTGTGGTAAGTCCGATCGCTGCCAAAAACGTCAATTACGTCGACCTACTGGTCATGCTGGGATTAACCCTGCTCCTGCTTCCACTGGTGAAAAGCGGACAAAAGATTTCACGTGCCGAAGGGTGGGCGCTTATACTTGTGTATTTATGCTACCTGGCATGGCTGCTCAGGGATCTGATCTGATCGTGTAAAAGCAGGGCTTTTTTGAAGGTCTTGCTTTTTTTATACCTTTGTGGCTTCCATACATATTTTAAACGATCAGAATGAGAAAGTTTTTTACCCTAGTAGTCCTATTACTTGCCGTTTTCTGTGGGAAAGCGCAAAATGTTCAGTTACATTATGATTTTGGAGGCGCCTTGTACGACAAGGACCTGGACGGGCGTCCGGCACTGACCTCCACCGTGGAAATGTTCAAACCGGATAAATGGGGAAGCACCTATTTTTTCGTGGATATGGACTACAAGAGCAGCGGGGTCGCTTCGGCCTACTGGGAGATTGCCCGCGAACTGAGTTTCTGGCAACCGCCTTTTTCCATCCACGTAGAGTATAACGGCGGGCTGATGAAGGGAGCCTCCTACAACAATGCCTATCTGGGCGGTGCCACCTATACTTATAACAGCAAAGATTTCAGCAGGGGAATCACTTTCACCGCCATGTACAAATATATCCAGAAACATAAAACACCCAATAATTTCCAGCTGACAACCACCTGGTATCTTCATTTTGCCAAGAACGGCCTGTGTACTTTCAGCGGTTTCGCCGACTGGTGGCGGGAAAAGAACGACCACGGGAACTTTATTTTCCTCTCCGAACCGCAGATATGGGTAAACCTGAACAAGATAAAAGGGGTAGACGAGAAATTCAAACTGAGTGTGGGCAGTGAAGTGGAGTTAAGCCATAACTTCGGAGGACGGAACGGCTTCTATACTATTCCGACACTTGCTGTAAAATGGACATTCGATTAAATAAACCGGCATGATACAAAAACTTTTAGGGTTTGACAAACAAACCATGAGAATCCGTACGGAAGTTATCGCAGGTATAACCACATTCCTGACAATGAGTTATATCCTGGCTGTGAACCCGTCTATCCTGGGAACTACCGGTATGGACAAAGGAGCGGTTTTTACGGCCACGGCTCTGGCTTCCGCAATTGCCACCCTGCTCCTCGCCTTTATGGCCAAACTGCCGTTCGCACAAGCTCCGAGCATGGCGCTGAACGCATTTTTTGCTTTCACGCTGGTGCAGGGCATGGGATATTCCTGGCAGACGGCGATGACGGCGATGTTCGTCGAAGGGGTGATATTCATCCTTATTACTTTTCTGAATATCCGGGAGATCATACTTAACAGCATTCCCATGAACCTGCGGTATGCCATATCGGCGGGGATCGGTATGTTCATTGCATTCATCGGGTTGAAGAATGCGGGGATCATTGAATCCAACCCTGTCACCTATGTGATGTTCGGGGCCTTTACGCCGTCTTCGGTCCTGGCGATGGTCGGGATATTGTTAAGCGGCATACTGATTGTCAAAAAGGTGAAAGGCGCATTGTTCTACAGTATCCTGATCTGTACCCTGATCGGCATCCCGCTGGGAGTGACGGAAATACCGGAAGGATTTCTTCCTGTCTCCATGCCCCACTCGATGGAGCCGACATTCTGTAAGTTTGATTTTTCCGAGTTCTTTACACTGGATATGGCGGTAGTGATCTTTACCTTATTGTTTATGAATATATTCGATACGGTAGGGACATTGGTCGGCCTGGCTTCGAAGACCGGGATCATGGGAGAAGACGGGCATATCCCGCATGTGAAAGAAGCGATGATGTCCGACGCGATAGGTACTACGATCGGGGCGATGATGGGAAGTTCCACCATAACGACGTATGTGGAGAGTGCCTCGGGTATTGCGGAAGGAGGACGTTCGGGTTTCACTTCGCTGATAACCGGACTGATGTTTATCCTGGCTTTGTTCTTTGCGCCGTTGTTCCTGCTGATTCCCAGTGCGGCCACAAGCGGGGCACTGGTGCTTGTCGGCGTGTTTATGATGGATTCGATCTCCAAAATCGACATGGAGGATATGTCGGAAGCGCTGCCGGCATTTATCACCATCATTATGATGGTCCTCACCTACTCCATTGCCGACGGGATGGTGTTGGGACTGCTCTGCTATGTATTGGTAAAACTGTTCTGCGGCAAGCACAAGGATATCAGCATTACCATGTATATATTGGCAGCCTTGTTTATACTGAAGTTCATCTTTGCGTAAAAGCGATATTCAGAAATATAAAAAGGAGGTGCAGCAAAAGCCTGTTTTGCTACACCTCCTTTACATTATATATTATATGTATATATTACCAGATAACTACCCGTTCGGCAGGCAGCATGTACATCGGGTCGCCTTCTTTAATATCGAATGCCGAATAGAAGGTGTCGATATTACGCAAAGCGGCATTTACACGCCATTTACCCAATGAATGCGGGTCGATCTTTGTCAGCAACAGGATTTCTTCAGGACGAATATTTTGTCCCCACAGGGTTGCATATCCCAGGTAGAAACGTTGTTCGTTTGTGAATCCGTCGATCGGAGCCGGAGTCTTACCCTTCAGGGAATTCAGGTAAGCCAGGTGAGAAACCAGCAAACCACCCTGGTCAGCGATGTTTTCTCCCAATGTATAACGTCCGTTCGCATGAACACTGTCTGCAACGATAATATTGTCGTACTGCTGAACCAGACGGTCGGCACGTTCCGTAAAGAGGGCTGCGTCTTCGGGAGTCCACCAGTCAGCCAGGTTACCGTCTTTATCGTAATTACGTCCCTGGTCGTCGAATCCGTGTGTCATTTCATGACCGATCACCACACCGATAGCACCATAGTTAACGGCATCGTCAGCTTCCGGGTTAAAGAAAGGAGGCTGAAGGATAGCTGCCGGGAAGCAGATTTCGTTTGTTGTCGGGTTGTAGTAGGCATTTACAGTCTGCGGTGTCATTCCCCAACGGGCTTTGTCGACCGGTTTGCCTGCTTGTTCCAGCTGGTACTCCATATCGAAGATATTCGAACGGCACACATTTGCCCAGTAAGAATCATCCTTGATTTCCAAAGCGCTGTAGTCACGCCATTTATCAGGGTAACCGATCTTTACGATAAAAGCAGACAGTTTTTCCTGCGCTTTCGCTTTTGTCTCATCGCTCATCCATTCCAGACCTGCGATACGTTCCGACAACGCTTTCTGTAAGTTTCCTACCAGTTCAAGCATCTTTTCCTTAGAAGAAGCCGGGAAATATTTAGCCACATACATCTGGCCGACAGCTTCGCCTAGAGCACTGTTCACTGTAGACAGCGAGCGTTTCCAACGCGGTTTCTGTTCCAGCTTTCCGGACATCACTTTTCCGTAGAAGTCAAATTCGGCAGCCACAAAATCATCACTCAGATAAGGAGCAGCCGCATTCAAGAGGTTAAAAGCCAGGTAGTATTTCTGTTCGTCGATGGAAACATTTTTCATGAACTCGCCCAACGCTTCATAGAACGGAAGTTGTTTGGCGTCGATATATTCTATTTCCATCAAGCCCATGCTTTCAAAATAAACGTCCCAGTCGAGCGGGGTATTGTTTGCCTTGAACTCCTGCAACTTAATTTTATTATAGTTTTTCTGGCTATCGCGCAGGTCTTCACGGCTAAAAGAACTTTTGGCGATGCCTGTTTCTATTTTCATTACGGCATTGACAGCAGCTTCGGCCTGCTCAGGAGAAGCACCGGTCAATGTGAACAACTGGCTGATGAATTGTTTATACGCATCGCGCATTTTTACGGAGGCATCGTCTTCCACCAGATAATAATCGCGGTCACCCATACCGAGACCTGCCTGATACAGCTGTACGATATTCATTGAACTGTTCTTTTCATCGGCATCGACGAACAAAGCGAAGAAAGGAGCCATTCCTTCTTTATGCAAGGTTGCCACCATTTTGGCAACATCAGCTTTCGTTCCCAGACGGTTAATTGCATCCAATTGTTCCTTGACGGGAGCCAGCCCTTCCGTATTCAGTTTTGCACTATCCAACCCCATTTCATAGAGCATGCTGATCTTCTGGGCAACGCTTCCGGCTTCCTGGGGTTTGGAATCCAGTTCTGTGATAAGCGTACGCAATTGTTCCTGATTATTCTCAATCAACTGATCGAATGTACCGAAGCGGGAATATTCCGGTCTCAGAGGATTGTTCTTTATCCAGCCTCCGCAAGCGTACTGATAGAAATCTGTACCGGGAGCCACTGTTGTGTCCAGATTTGCCAGGTTGATGGCATCATTTTTTGCAGTTTCCTTCACAGGTGACTGACTGCATCCCGACATTGTTATCATACCGACAGCAACCAACGGAATCATCATTAACTTTTTCATTTTTGTTCAACGTTTACTTGAATTATGCCGCAAAGGTACATAAATTCAGTAAAATAGAACCGATTTTAATTCAATATGACCGATTATTATACCTATATTTTCTTTTCTTTTATCTACTTTTACCATCGGAAAATATTTATAAACTTAATTTTTATCATGAATCACTTTATGAAGACCGTAACACTCCTGATGGTCATGTTGATTTGCGTACTGAGCGGATGCAAAAATCAGTCCGGCAGCAACGGCACTTTTGAAATCGGTGACAAAACATTTCTGCTAAACGGCAAGCCTTTCATTATAAAGGCCGCCGAAATCCATTACACCCGAATCCCCGTAGAGTATTGGGAACATCGTATCCAGATGTGCAAAGCGTTAGGCATGAATACGATTTGCATCTACGCGTTCTGGAATATCCATGAACAGAAACCGGGCGAGTTCGATTTCAGCGGACAGAACGACATTGCTGCATTCTGCCGTCTGGCTCAGAAAAACGGCATGTATATCATGCTACGTCCCGGACCGTACGTTTGTTCCGAATGGGAAATGGGGGGCCTGCCCTGGTGGTTATTGAAAAAAGAAGATATCCAGCTGCGTACAAACGACCCGTATTTCATAGAACGTACACGTATCTATATGAATGAGATCGGCAAACAACTGGCCGACAGGCAGATTACACGAGGTGGTAATATTATTATGGTACAGGTTGAAAACGAATATGGTTCTTATGCGACCGATAAGTCGTATATTGCCAAAAACCGGGATATCCTGCGCGAAGCCGGGTTTACCGACGTTCCCCTGTTCCAGTGCGACTGGAGTTCCAACTTCCTGAACAATGCGCTCGACGATCTGGTATGGACCGTTAATTTCGGTACCGGAGCTAATATCGACGAGCAATTCAAGAAACTAAAAGAAGTACGTCCGAACACCCCGCTAATGTGTAGCGAGTTCTGGAGTGGCTGGTTCGACCATTGGGGAAGAAAACATGAAACACGTGATGCGGAAACGATGATCGCCGGGCTCAGGGACATGCTGGACCGCAATATTTCTTTCTCCTTGTATATGACCCACGGAGGTACGACCTTCGGACATTGGGGAGGTGCAAACAGTCCGGCCTATTCGGCCATGTGCAGTTCATACGATTACGATGCCCCGATCAGCGAAGCAGGTTGGGCAACCCCCAAATATCACAAACTACGCGAATTCATGGCAAACTATATGGCTCCGGGTGAAGTACAACCCGAGATTCCCGATGCATTCCCGGTGATCGAGATACCCGAGTTTGAACTGAAAGAGACGGCCCTGTTATTCGAAAACCTGCCGGAACCTAAAACCAGCCGCGACATCAAACCGATGGAGCAGTTCGACCAGGGCTGGGGCAGCATCCTGTATCGTACCACCTTGCCGGCAGTCAAAGCAGGCACCACCTTATTAATAGACGAGGTACATGATTGGGCACAGGTTTTCATCGACGGTAAACTGATTGGCCGCCTGGACCGCCGCCGCGGAGAATTCACAATTAAATTACCGGCTACAACTGCCGGCGCCCGGCTGGATATCCTGATCGAAGCGATGGGACGTGTCAATTTCGACAAGGCGATACACGACCGGAAAGGTATCACGAACAAAGTGGCACTGATCACCGAATCCTCATCCGACGAACTGAAGGACTGGCAGGTATATAATCTCCCGGTGGACTATTCATTTGTAAAAGATAAAAAATATACACCGGGTAAAAAGGTTGAAGCGCCTGCTTACTACCGTGCGACTTTCAATCTCGAAACTCCCGGCGATGTATTCCTGGATATGCAGACCTGGGGAAAAGGTATGGTATGGGTAAATGGAAAAGCCATGGGACGTTTCTGGGAAATCGGTCCTCAGCAAACGTTATTCATGCCGGGTTGCTGGCTTAAAAAAGGAGAAAACGAAATTATCGTTCTCGACCTGAAAGGACCGGAAAAAGCATCTGTCAAAGGTCTGAAAACACCGATACTCGACATGTTGCGTCCGGAAGCACCGCTTACCAACCGCAAAGAAGGTCAAAACCTGAACCTGAAAAACGAAAAGCCTGTGGGACAAGGTTCTTTAAAGGCTGGAAACGGTTGGCAGGAGGTAAAATTCGATGCTCCTGTACATGCCAGTCATTTCTGCCTGGAAGCTCTCAACGCCCAGGATGGAAAAGACAACGCTGCCATCGCCGAGTTTTATCTGCTGGATGAGAATGGCAAACCGCTCAGCCGCCAGCATTGGAAAATAGCTTATGCAGACAGCGAAGAAACTTACGGAGGTAATTTTACCGCCGATAAAATATTCGACTTGCAGGAATCCACTTACTGGAGTACGGCCAAAGGTGCCAAATATCCGCATCAGGTAGTCATCGATTTGCGCGAAAATGTAACAGTCTCCGGCTTCCGCTACCTGCCGCGTGCCGAAGAGGGCTATCCCGGAATGATCAAAGACTATAAAGCATATGCAAAAATGACTCCGTTCAGTTATTGAACGGGGTCATTCCCCTTTATTTATCCAAATACTCTTTCTTGAACATCGAAAAGCAAAGTATAAAGACGGAGATCAGGAGCGGACCGAATATAATTCCCATAAAACCAAACAGGGACAAACCGATTATTACTCCGAAAATCGTGATCAGCGGATGGGTATCCGCCATTTTTTTCTGTAAGATAAAACGAATCAGGTTATCCACATTAGTGATAACGATCAGTGCATAGGCTGTCAAAGCCAGCGCATTTACCCAATCGCCAGTCAAAGCCATATAAACGGCAAGCGGCAGCCACACCAAAGCTGTTCCCACAACTGGAATAATAGTAGCAAAACAGGTCAGAAAACCGAATAGAAACGGGCTAGGCGCATTAAACACCCAATATCCGATCATCGCGATAACGCCCTGAATGATCGCCAGTAGAGGGATACCGATCGCATTGGAGGTAACAATCATATTGATCTCTTTCAATACTTCGCGTTTATTTTCTTTGCTGAAGGGCAGGATTTCATAAATGTATGTTTCCATCTTACTTCCTCCGATCAACATAAAATAAAGGATAAGAACCAGAACTGCCACATTCACCGCAAAGCCACTAATTCCGCCCATCAGGGCTTGTCCGATCTTAGGCAGCACGGAAACAATGGATGCGATATTATCTTTCTCCAGCAAATCAAAGCCGGTTCTCTCACGGATCAGGTCGGCGATATGCTCAAAAGAACTGACCAGTTCAGATGGGTTCAGATTTATATTCTGAAGTTTATTAACGAATAGCCAGACAGCAAGGGAGAATGGTATCAAAAAACACAAAATAGTTTCAAGCAACAGCAGTATGGCAACCAGACTACGGTTCCAATGTTTCTTCTCCGTCAGATGCTTCAATTGCTTTCTCAATAGGATATAGATGGTAAAAGCACCGAGTATTCCTCCCAGGAACGGAGTAAACTCAATAAAAAGTATGATTCCCATTACCAGGATAATAGTAATCAGGGAATATTTCCAGTACGATTCTTTCAAGCTCATATTCGATTTTAAATAACGATTCAATAACTCATTTTACTTTATGGCCTCCTGCCATTTTCTTAATAAACAAAATAAACGGTACAGTTGTTAAGAAACACTCATCTTTTCAATCATATACTTTCCCTGCTTTCCCCGACTTTTCATTAGGAAGGAATCTGTTCACGAGGCCCTCATAAATGTTTTTGGCGTCCTCATAAATATTAATGAGGGCGCCAAAAACATTTATGAGGACGTCGCAAACAGAAAAGTAACCGATCAAAGTGAACGCACTGTCCGACAGAAATATCAACCATACGTATTTATCTAAATGATAGCACACCAGGCTTTCCAGTATCTTTTCGATACGTTAAAAAATATTACCCGATTGGGTATTTTATTTTACCCGGTATATTAATCCGATTTTCCCGGCAGGGTAGTATCATTTTGATAGTTTTCCTTTCTTACATCCACTTTTATTACAGTTTCACGTCGGTTTCATCCAATTTGAAACGGACTTCCACAATGGAATGTTTCGCTTTTCCCGGAGTCATCTTAATATAAGTGATTGCTATAATAGTCCCGTCTGGCAATATTTCCAAACCCGGATAACCACAGTCCGAACCGGCATAACTATGCAGCAGTTTGATCTTATATTGGCCGGAAGTTCCTTCACGCAAGTCTTTTTCATGTCCTACCCAGGCTACAAAATGTCCTTTGGTCGGACTGCCGGGCGCCATATCGCGGAAAACGGCAACCAACCGCCCATCGGGAGCATATTTGATGACATGCCGGTCTCCCGTCAGTCCCCAGGGCGTTTCTTGCAAGGCACTCCAGGTCTGTCCTTCATCCGTCGATACCATCATTAAAGAGTTTCCGACACGCTTATTTTCACGGGCAATGCAAATCAGACGTTTACCGTCTTCCGAACGGATCACGCAAGGTTCGCAGGGGGCACGGCCTTCCATCTCTCCTACTAAAGTCGACTCCTCCCAGGTCAGACCGCCATCATGGGATATCGATTGCCACAAAGTCAACGGGGGACGGTCCTGGTCATTCAGTCCACGATGGTATAACCCCAGATAATCTCCATTTTTCAATTGGATAATACTGGAAAAAGCCATGACACAAGGTTTACCCAGCCTCTTAACCGGACTCCAGCTTTTTCCGCCGTCTTCACTGTAAGTCATAGGCATATCCGGCTGGCCGCAAAAGACAAATAAGCGTTCTTTACCTTTCTTATCCTTCAGGTTGTATATACTCGGACAGTTCCGCATAGTCGACCAGTCCTCGGGAACCGCCTGTTTGGTCCAGGTCAAACCCGAATCTTTACTGACTGCCAGTAATCCGGCATCACCTCCATGATCGAAGCTCCATGTACAATAAATCGTTTTATTGTCATCGAGCATCACAGTGGTAGGATGTCCGTTATACAACTCAGGTGTTCCTTCTGAGAGGACGATCTGGCGTCCCCTGTCAGAAGAGATATCCACCCAAGGTAAATTGGGTTTTACCTGCTGTGCCATTACAGGCAATACAGAACCGAGCAA
Source organism: Parabacteroides caecihominis (assembly GCF_023656785.1). Classification (NCBI taxonomy): domain Bacteria; kingdom Pseudomonadati; phylum Bacteroidota; class Bacteroidia; order Bacteroidales; family Tannerellaceae; genus Parabacteroides; species Parabacteroides caecihominis. Next base: position 63,010 of record NZ_JAMOKS010000033.1, on the reverse strand, counting down.
TAACGTCTGAAACAATAATAAACCCTTTTTCATCTTCATATATTTTAAAATTCAATAGATATTATTCCTGCGAATTATCTTTGTACATCCGATTCATATCCGTCAGTTTGTTTCAACTGATCATTCAATACCATATCATTATAATTGATCGGCCAGTATAACGGAAAGCCCGGCTTATCATTCAGATTTGGTACTTCATTATAAATATTAATCGCTCCTCCCGAATGGAAACGAACCAGATCGAACCATCTTTTCTGCTCGATAAAGAGCTCTCTCAGACGTTCATCACAAAGTTCCTTCTCCACACTCGCCTTGTCGGCCGGACCGGCATAATTATCCAAGCCGGCACGCTGCCTGACGGCATTCAGGTCAGATAAAGCATCCTGTATCTTATTCAACGCGGCATTTGCTTCTGCACGTAACAAAAGTAAATCACCCCAACGATATACAATCAAATCATCATCAAAATAACGGTCATCCGTATAAACTTTTCCTCTGAACTTATTGGTCTGTGTTAAAATCAGGTTGCCATCCTTATCAACAAGATCGATCATGGCTGATTGGTAGCGTTTATCTCCCGGATACTTCAAATAAAGCGCCCTGGTCTTCTCACTTGGAGCATAGACATGGCGACTCTGATTCGGAGACGTTGCCGCCTCATCCAGATTAACAGCCATCGACAAGTTATCGGTTCTCGATGTCGTATTCGTCGCAATGGAAAGATTGCCCGTTTCATAACGTTCGAAATACAGGGAGAAAATAATCTCCGCATTTCTTTTATTTGCATTATTAAAGACAGAGGCATACTCAGGAAGAAGTTCCACACCGCTCTTCTCCACTTCGTTAATTGCATTGACCGCTTCATTCAGATCGGAGTCTCCTCCATTCAACACTTTAGCTTTCCATAACAGTGCATCCGCTTTCAAAGCGTAAGCGGCGGGCTTGGATGAGTAGTTCTTGTTTACAAAACCTTCCTCCGGGAACAAAGATAATGACTGTTCGATATCCGACAAGACTTGTTTCATCACCTCTTCCTTCGGGGAACGGGGTTTCAGTTCGATCTTATCAGAAAGAACAGGATCCAGCAGAATAGGCGCATCTCCCCATATACGTACTAAAAAGAAATATGTCTGGGCACGCAAATAATAAGTTTCCGCTTTGATTCTGTTTTTATCCGCTTCATTTGTAAAACTCAAACCGTCAATCTTGTACAACAAAAGATTGGTATGATGTATAATGTTATAGGCATCCCGGTAAGAAGGGGCATTGTTTTCAAGCAGATTTTGAGCCCATGCATTTGTGGAAGGTCCGATCTCTCCCACTTTAAAGGCATCTCCCCTGTCTTCTCCATATAAAGAAGTATTATTCAACGCGCGTACTTTATTATATATACCTGTCAGATATGCTTTCGCATCTCCGGAGTTTTTCCAGAATGACTGTGATGTAATTGTAGAGACAGGTTCCACTTCCAGCAAACTGCAACTACTATATAAAGCACAACACACAATCCATAAAAATATCCATATCTTTTTCATTTTCATACCAATTTAAAAAGTTAATCTTGCACCGAAATTGAATTGTATCGGAATAAAATACTCACCTGTTTCCTGTCCGTCATACTGTTCCGGGTTCAAACCATCAAAAGCAGTGATATAACCCAGGTTATTTGCACCGGCAGTCAGGGATATCCCCTGCATTTTCAATTTGGAGCAAATAGAACGAGGCAGGTCGTAGCTTAATGAGATTTCACGGAAACAGAGGTAATCACCTTTAGAATAATACGCCGTATTATCTGCGTTTCCATTACTGTTCATACCGGCATAAGCGATGGTACGCATGTGGTTACGATAGCCGTTATCCCAGTCGGAAGCCACATCGTAACGAGGATATTTAGCAGTGGCGGCATCTCCCTGACTCCACCAGATATTACCGTTTGTTACGTCGGTTGTCGTAACAATCGCATTACGGGCATTGGCGTTGGCACGGCATCTCCACACATTTGCTATCGAATGGCCCAAGGCATAATCGACCACAAAACGGAACGTAAACCCTTTATAACCCAATGTGTTTATCAATGCTCCCTTTTTGTCCGGATTAGCCCAACCGATAAACACGATATCCTTATCGTCGATAACTCCGTTTCCATCCATATCGGCCCATATGGCATCACCGGCCACTTTGTTTTTGCCTATTTTAGAACCGGAGACTTTTGTATCTTCAGGAGCCAGTGCAGCCGCCTCATCGGTATCATAAACGCCCAGGTATTTATATCCCCAACGTCCGCCGATCCGTTCTCCTTCAGCCAGGCCTCCGGCTTCAATATATGTTCCGCTCTTCGTATCCCAGATCAGACCGCCCTGCACACGATTCTTATCGCGTCCGTTATCAGGAAGTTCTTTCATATAAGTACGGTTCATGGCAAAAGTAGCTGTAATATCCCAACTGACAGGACCTCCGGACAATGGACGGGCAGTCAATGACAGTTCAACACCTTTATTCTGAACAACACCCAAATTAGCCTTTATAGAACTAAACCCGGTCTGGGCAGGGAGCGATTTATCATACAACCGGTCGGAAGTCAGCTTGTTATAGCCGGTAAAAGAAAACTCGATACGATTATTCAAAAATCCGGCATCGAAACCATAATCCACATTCGAGGTGGTTTCCCAAACCAGGCTGTTATTCGCCAGAACACTATTCAGGACACCCGGATTCCCGCCATACAAATAAGAAGCATATTCGCCTTGTGTATTTGAATATGACAGTTTGTTATTGCCGGTCTGGCCCCAGCTGGCTCTCAGTTTTAAACGACTGGCAATTTGTTTCGGGAACCATTCTTCATAATGCATATTCCAGCCGCCGGAGAATGCGGGGAACAAAGCAAACTTATGATCTTCAGCAAACTGAGAGGCTCCGTCGTAACGTAAAGAGGCAGTCAGCAGATAACGGCGGTCGTAATCATAATTCACACGGGTAAAGAAACCGACAAGTATTTCTTTTTCCAACGTAGATGTTGTCCGTTGTTCTGTCGGTTTCGTCGGGGCAAGTGTCGGGATATAATCGGTCGGAGCTTCCGAACCTGTTCCTTTCAGAAAATAATTATCATTCTTCGTGTAATTCATACCCAACAGTGCGTTAATCGTATTCTTCTTAAACTTCTTGTCATAAGTGAATACGGCATCTGCCATGATTTGCTTGCGTTGGTCATGTCTCTCCAAGGTCTTGCGCCCTTTGTTGAAATCATTGTATTTTTCAAAAAAACGATAAATATTTTCCTGCATATAATAAGATGCCGACGGTTTGAAATGCAGTCCCTCAATGATTTCCCAGTCCAATCCCAGCTGGAATGTATTACGATAGGCTTTATCTGTAATATCCTGATAATACAATTCATGCAAACGGTTTCTCGGAGAACCGCCGGATTCGCCGATACCCGGTGTCCCGTCATCATAATACAAACGAAAAGTTGTCGGATAACGGGAAGAACGGTCCAGAGTACTAGTCCCTGAATTTTCAGGGTCTGTCGATTTATTGGCTATTGTTGAATGTTTGAGGCCGACCGACAGGCTTATATGATCCTGCAACTTATAATTACCGTTAGCGGTCAGGCTGAACCGGTCATATCCTGTTCCCAGAACCATACCCTCGGCATCGATGTAACCTAAACTGACGTAATAGTTCGCACGATCATTCCCTCCGGAGGCATTCACATCATAATTATGCGTCAGCCCCGTTTGGAAAAGTACATCTTTCTGATAGTTATTATCTTTAAAAATAAGGGTTTTACCTGAATAAGGGTCCTTCATTGTCTGATATCCCTGATTACCTAGCAGGTCATCGACATAAGATTGCCCCATATTACCGACCAGGTCATCCATGTATTCTGTCGTAAAGCGGGAATATCCGTAACCTGTCAACGAACCATTTTTATAATTTATATTCCCTGTTGAATACGGATAGGCTCCACCTTCCAGACGACCGGTCACGTTTGCATCGTTTATTCCCCTCGCTCCTGCCAGACGGGAAGCATATAAATAATCCTCTGCGTTTGAAAACGGATAATGTGTACGAATACGTTCTATACCTAACCGATAAGAGGCGTTAATTGTCGCTTTTCCATCTTTTGAAGAGCCTTGTTTTGTGGTTATCAAAATAATACCATTCGCCGCCTTTGCTCCGTAGATTGCTGCTGACGCCGCATCTTTTAAAACCTCCATTGACTCGATATCTTCCTGGTTGATACCGTTCATATTGTCGCGTAATACACCGTCAATAACGAACAGCGGAGTATCCTTGGAAGGATCTGTCGAACCGCCACGGATCAGAACAACAGGTTGCGCCCCCGGCTGACCGGTCGTCTGACGGATATCCAGACCTGCCACTTTTCCTTGCAAATTATTTAGTGGAGATGCAGAGACAGAACTCAGCAATTCTCCTTTCTTTACGGAAACGACGCCGGAAGTTACTGTGGCTCTGGATTGGGTTCCATAACCAATAGCGACGACTTCATCCAGTGCAAAAGACTCGTCTTTCAATATAATTTCGTAAAAAGTTTTATCCGTTACTTTCACCTCCGCAGTTGTCATACCAATAAAAGAAACGTCCAGTTGTGATTTTTTCGGTACTCTGAGTGTGAATTTACCATCCAGGTCTGTTGTCGTACCAATTGTAGTATTTTTGACAATAATAGCCGCTCCTAAAACAGGCTCACCTGTTGCATCTTTCACTATACCACTGATTTCCATTTCTGTCTGTAAACTGCTTTGTTGTGCAACTACAGAACTAATCGTCCCAAAAATTGTCAACAAAACAATAAAAAGGCATTTAAATCCATCTAATTTTCTCATCTTTGTATCGCTTTTAAAGAATATTTTAAAGTAAGATCAGGGGTTATAAGCCGGCCAAAGTTTATCTGCCCCTTTTCTTTTTTCTATTTTTTATCAAAGAAGTTGATTTTCATCAAGTCTTCTTTTAGTGATTTATATTCCTCATCGCTGAATGGGGCGATGGGTAACCGGCAGCTTCCACAGTCAATGCCGATCAAATTCATAATAGCTTTTCCTCCTCTTACACCTCCTCCGTATTTAATAATTATTTTTACTACTTCAATCGATCTCATCTGCAATTTTCTGGCTGTCTCCAGATCGCCAGACTCCATTGCTTTCATAATTCCAAGATACACATCCGACAAATAGTTGTAGGTACTGCCTACCCCTGCTTCAGCACCGAACACCAGTCCGGAAATCAGAATTTCGTCATATCCGTGCAGAACTTCAAACTCTCCATTATTTAATGCCAGGCATTCACCCATTTCCATCAGGTTGTTATGGGTAAATTTTGTTCCGGCTAAATTAGGTATACTCTTTTTTCCTTCTACCAAAAACTCTGCCACCGGCAACGATACTCCCGTCATGGAAGGCATATTGTAATAGTAAAAAGGAAGCTCTTCGGCACTTTTTGCTATCGGGGCAAAAAAGGCGATCAACTCTTTAACCGTAGCCGGTTTGAAGAAACAAGGTGCCATTGCCGCAATCGCATCTGCTCCCGATTCATAAGCATGTTTCGCCAAATCCATCGATTCAAAGAGGGAATCGCTCCCGACATGGGCTATAACCTTAAACCGGCCATCGGCAGATTTCACCCATTGTTCCAGGATATTTTTCCGCTCTTCCACGGTCAACGACAGCGATTCACCGGTCGTACCGCAAACAAACACTCCAGTCATTCCTGACTTTGCCATCAGATCGGCATACTTACCGATCACAGGCAGATTAACCTTTCCTTCCGCATCCATCGGAGTAAAAGATGCGGCAATCAGTCCTTTCAGACGTTGATAATTTTTCATTTGCTTTTGTTTTTTATTTGGACAATACTTTATAGATTGTCAGATGATCTATATTTTTCCTATCACCCGGAAACAAACAACTGACCAGATAGCCTATAACGAAACAGGAGACAAAACCGATTGTTGTATATAATAAGAGATGAACGGTCTGAAAATGTATCATTATCAACTGTACCATAATACTCCCAATGATACCACACAAAGCCCCTGTCGCATTGGCTCTTCGTGTAATCATTCCGAGCAGGAACAATCCTCCCAGGCTGCCCAAAATGATTCCCAGTATTTTATTGAATTCATCCCATAACGAGTTAATATCCCAGGTGGCCATCAGGTAAGCGAATAAAATTCCGGCCGCTCCCAATAACATCGTAGCAATCTTAGCCACCTTCAAATCGACCTTATGGTGATTTATTTTTGAATGAATGTCGGTCACATAGGCTGTCGCTGCTGAATTCATGCTACTGCTCAATGTGGACATGGCAGCTGCTAAAATCCCGGAAATCAACAGACCGACCACTCCCTGAGGTAACTCGGAATAAATATACCAAGGGAGAATCGCATCTCCGTCAGAAACAGTTATGCTGAGTTCTAGCGGGTTGTGTTTATAATAAACATATAATACCGTCCCGACAAAGAAAAACAGCAATGTGGCAGGAATAGTCAATACAGCATTTGTCAATACACTTTTCCGGGCCTGCTTTTCCGTTCCGGTCGTCATATAACGCTGAACCATCGTTTGATCGGTACCATAAGTCGTCAGGTTTGTAAAAAATGTAGCAATCAAAACCGTCCATAATGTAGATTGTTTCAAATTGAAATCAAAACTGCCCAGAGAGAATTTGTTATCGACAGCGGCTTCACGGACAATACCGGAAAATCCTTCCGGGATATTAAATACCGCTACAATCACAACCAATATCGCCCCTCCCAACAGGATCACCACCTGCAAAGCGTCTGTCCAGACCACCGCTTCGATTCCGCCTATCATCGTATAGATCAGACTTAAAACACCCATCAAACCAATACATAAAAATATATCGAAACCGGTTATCACATTCAATGCTATTGCTGGAAGATACATAACAATCCCCATTCGACCGACCTGAAACAAAATGAAAGCAAGGCTACAAATTACCCGGATCAACGAATTAAAACGTAATTCCAAATATTCATACGCTGTCGTAACATTCAGTTTACGATAAAAGGGAATAAACAAATAGAGTATCACCGGTACGACCATTAATATACCGACATTAACCAGCATATAACTCCAATCGGAAGCATAGGCTTTTGCCGGTATCGACATAAATGTTATCGCACTCAGACTAGTACCGAAAATACTCAATCCCACCGCCCACCAAGGCAATCGTCCCCCTCCTTTAAAATAATCTTCCGTATTTTTCTGTCTCTTTGAAAAATAGTAACCGATCCATGCCAACAATGCAAAATAGATACCGATCACTGCAATATTCAAAAATCCAAGCTTTTTCTCAAACGGGATAATTTCCCCTTGTACTATTTCAGGTGTACGGATTCCCGGTTTCACTTCACCGCTTGTAATATAAAAAGCGTTATCTTTTTTTGCAATACTGGTCGTTACCGGAAGAATATAAGGAGATATTTCTCTTTCTACCAATGTATTTGTGATCGTATGATACAGCCTTACCGTGTTATCAAAACCGGGATGATCGACAGAACCGGGAATCAATTGCGGAACACCGCCAAACAATAGGATATGATTAATCCCGGTTGGCAAAGCAGTCCCAGCCATCACAGGAAACTGCCGGTCTAATTTCTTCCAGCTTTTCATCCGCGGATTATAAACGAATCCGTCAGTCAACACTTTCACTGTTCCGTCTGCCTGGTAGTTTCTGCCGCTGAACAGATAAAAACATTTATCAAACCCATCACTCTGTACGGCAGATACAGCGTAACCTCTAGGCTCTCCCGGCCATGTAGCAAGTTCCTGCCATCCTTTTTTCAGGTCTGAAAGATCTAATTTATAAAAATGGTCGGTTGCAGCCTGTTCTTTCATACTGATTTGTCCCCCTGCCACATAGATACAGTTATTTAAAAGGGCACCGGTCGCATTCGCCAAAGGGACAGGCAAGGCAGGCCAGGATAATGACAATTCTATTTGCCGGTTCTTTTTCCGGATAAGAAAAACATCCTTATAACACTGAATGGAATCACATCCGCCGATGCACAGCAAACCTCCCGGCAACTCGACAGACACACCATAAGCCCGGGAATTTGGTAAGACCTCTTCTGCTATTTTCCATGTAGCCGATGAATCTTTTGCATCAATATAATAGATGGTATTCCACCATTCCTTCGTTCCTCCCTCCCAGGGCATCGCTTCCGGAAAATTAGCACCGCCTGCAATGACTAACGTATTTCCAATAAAACCGGAAAAAGCACCTGCCACTCCGATATTGGGTTCATTATCGACAGCAGGAAGACATAAGGAGTTCTTCCATTCTATCTTATCACGCGATAGAGGGGATAATGCCAAAACCTGATGAGAAACAGACAAGCAAAATAAAAAGAAAATGAGTTTTTTTATAGTATCGTAGATCATTTCAAGGTTGTTTTTCAAATGCTATACTCTATTATTCATAAATATTTTATACACGGCAAAATGTTTCTCCAAAGCCCTACGGAAACCTTCTTCATCTTTTTTCTTTATAAACTCAAGCAGATCTTCATGAGTCACAATCTCTCCTTTTTCCTTCATCTCTATATTGATCGGCTCCAACAGGTCTTTGAATTTATCTTTTACAAAGACCATCACAGGGTGAATAATTCCTTGAAATTCAGAAATAGTTCTATTCCCTGTTATTTCATAAAGTTTTGCATGAAAGGTAAATTCACTGACCGGTGCATATTCATTATTTTCAAACATCACTCCCATTTTCACGATCTCTTCAAGTTCGGCTATATCTTCAGAAGTTATATTTCTGAAAAGGTCACTACAAATACCTATTTCCAAAGCAATTCTAAAACCCAATATATCAAACAAAGATTCTTCACTTAAAATACGAGGATCGACGACCCGTTTCATTCCTCCCAATATAGAAGGTTCTGTTAAAATCATCCCACGCCGTGTACGTGATTCAATCATACCCATCATTTTCAGGCGACTAAGTGCCTCTCTCAACACATTACGGGCAACACCTAAAGTAGCCGCCAACTCCAATTCGTTAGGGATCGGATCACCTGTACGCAAATCATTGTTCTTAAAGTAATTAAGCAGCTTATCTTCTACCTGATCCACCAGGGTGACAGATTGATTGTATATTTTTAATTTGTCCATATATATTAATTTGTGGTTTATAATACTATTAATCCTATTTGTCTGACAAATTACTGTATTATTTATTTAACAAACAAACATAAATAAATATTTAACTATATTTTACTATATATTACATCATCCAAACACTTACACTCCTATAGATTTTCATTACAACATCATGATAATATCATATATTATAATACAACTCTCTCATATATTATGATAAAACATTCTTATAATATATGCGATTATAATATCATAATATATGATACTCTTATGAATAAGGAACAAACTGCGCGAAACCCTTTACTCCCGATTTTTAGCATTATAAATACAGGATTTTTCCATATAGTAAAGAAAATAACGTATCTTCGTTGTTATATATAAAGAAAGATAAAAGAATATCCATATGAAAAAAATTAACAACTCAGTCTTACGCAGTGCGTTTGCCATGATTTTAGGATTTGTACTGGTCTTATGGCCGGAAGCAGCTGTCACCTATCTGGTTATTGCTATCGGTATCTGCTTTATTATACCTGGTATATTTTCTCTACTGAATTATTTCACCCGGGAAAAGGTAGAAGGGGAACCCTCCCCCATGTTTCCGATAGACGGAGCCGGAAGCATTTTGTTTGGGGCATGGCTTGTTATCATGCCGGAATTTTTTGTTAATATATTAATGTACATCCTGGGAGCCTTATTAGTAATTGCCGGAGTCCAGCAAATCGCGATGCTTGTTTCAGCCCGCAAATGGAGTATGGTGCCGTTCGGCTTCTATGTAATGCCGGCCCTGATCTTACTGACAGGCATCATGATCATTGCCTATCCGTTCGGGGCCGCCGCTAATACATTTGTGATCTTTGGCGTTGCCAGCATTTTCTATGGTATAATAGAATTAATCAACTGGTATAAATTCCGCCAAAGATGAAAAGAATCAGGATTTGCGGTATTCCATCGGGGAAATACCCATATGCTTCTTAAAGAATTTTCCAAATGTAGACTGATCGGAAAAATGCAGCATATCGGCTACCTGCTGCACGGTTGCCTGCGGGGCTTTCAGCAGGATTTTTGCTTCGACGATCAACGCATCGTCAATCCACTTATTAGCAGATTTTCCGGTCAGTTCCTTTAATATCAAGGACAAATATTGCGGAGTTATAAACAGTTTTTCCGCATAGAAGGTAACCACATGCTGCTCTTTGCAATGTTCAAACAACAATTGAAGGAATTGCTCGAACAGTTCCTCCTTTCGGGAAAGGGCAGGCATCAGCAAACCATCCTTCTTTCCCATGAAAATATTGGCTATTTCCAACAGAAACCCGACAAACGCATTCTGCATTACCTCTTTCTGAAAGAAATGCGTCCGGTTTTTTATTTTACTTCTTAACAATTCTATGTAATTATCAACCAGTTCTGTTTCCTGAGGTTCAAAAGTCGTACATGGATTCTTCCTTAGTTGCATATAATTAGCCATCGAAGGACTGCGTTTCGCCGTATTACATTCATCAATAAACTCACGTGAAATGACCAGCAGTTTCCCCTTAAAATCTTCACTGATCTTATTTAGCTGTATCGTATGCGTCGGCATAATAATAGTAAAACTATTAGCTCCTATGGTATAAGGAACATAGTCGAGTGCTATTTCCGAAGCCCCTTCCAACACCAAAACCATTAGTAATGCATCTAACCGCATCGGCATCGTATGATCCTGTACATCCTCATCTATTTCCCGGTGACCGTCAATATCTGCTATCAAAAAAATATCCTGGAAGCTATCGCGGATGATGATACCCTTATTCAATTCCGCAAACTTTATTAAAGGGAGATTCTCCATAATTTTATATTTAACTCATCATTATAGTCACCACAAAGATAAGTATTGTTTATAATCCCACAAGAGATATGTTTCAAATTTTACCAATTCTGACAACTTTTTCATCGGAAAGACTTTATTTTACAAAGGTATCTTTCGTTTCAAACCAATCCTGTAACAGAATAAACCTTTTGAGTTTTCTAAATTAGACAGACCTTTGTCACCGAGCATAATATAGATGATTCAAAAAAATATATATGACAAAGGAACAAGTAATGACGACGGCATTGGATATGTTCTCACAATACGGAATAAAAAGTGTGAGCATGGACGATATTGCCCGGAATACAGGTATTTCAAAGCGAACGGTTTATGAATTTTTCGAAGACAAGGAAACTCTATTGCAGGAAGCGATAAAGTACCACAACAACACTATGCGGAAAATACTTAGTGAACTGGAAAAAGGACCGTATACGGCTCTCGACGTCTTCGTTCTTTTTTACGAAGAATTCATGAAACATCCCCGCTGGTATATCAAAAGATATTACGATGATCTGAAACGTTATCCCAAAGCTGTGGAACAGGCTGAAAAAGACAAAGCCGATTTTACAACAAGATGTATCAAGCTCCTGAACCGCGGCGGAAAAGAGGGCGTTTTCCAGAAAGACCTGAATATCGAGATATTGGCTTTGCTGGCAAAAGAACAACTGAAAATGGTCCAACCGTCAAAAGCATTTGTAAACCATTCGGTGACAGAAGTATTCCAGACGGTACTGTTTACTTTTCTCCGGGGTATCTGCACAGAGAAAGGTATGGTGATTTTAGAGCGTTACGCCTTGAAACATTCGTACGATATGTTGTTAAGAAAGGAATAATACAGAATTATATTCAAATCAAATCTATTTAAATGGAACGAGTATTTATTAGCAAAAAGAGGATGTGGATGGTTGTGATGTTGCTACCTTCTCTATTCTTTTCCACCGTCAAAGCACAGGAAGTCCTGACGCTCGACCTGGAAAAAGCACTGGAGATTGCGCTGAGTGAAAACCCGACCGTGAAAGTCGCAGACAAGGAAATCGAAAAGAAAAAGTATGCACAGAAAGGCTCCTATGCTGCTCTGTTCCCTCAGGTCAGTTTTACAGCTGACTACACCAGGACATTGAAAAAACAGGTAATGTATATGGACGGTTTCGATATGGGCAGTGGTGAAGGTTCAGGAGAAACAGGAGGAACCGGAGGATCAGCCGGTATGGAAAGTATCGATATGAGCAAAGGTATCGAAGTGGGCCGTGATAACAACTGGTCTACCGGCTTCAACGCATCCATGCCGCTTGTAAACGCAACTTTATGGAAAAGCCTCAGCATTTCAGCGTTAGATGTGGAATTATCTATCGAACAGGCACGATCTTCCAAAATCTCTATGGTAAACCAGGTAAAGAAGAGCTTCTATGCCGTGTTACTGGCAAACGATTCTTACCGGGTCTTCAAGGAAAGCTACGATAATGCCATGGAAAACTACCTGGACATTAAGAAGAAGTATGAACAGGGAACAGTGGCCGAATATGACCTGATCCGTGCAGACGTTACAGTCAAGAACAGCGAACCGAATATGCTTCAGGCTGAAAACTCGCTGGTACTGGCCAAATGGCAGTTGAAAGCTCTTATGGGAATGGACCTGGAGCAGGAGATCGATTGCACAGGGCAATTAGCCGATTTCGAATCGGTCCTTTTTGCCGATTATATAGCAACAGACACGACACTGACAGCCAACTCTGATTTGAAACAGATCGATCTGCAAGCACAACAATTGAAGAAAACATTGCTCATGCAGAAATTCGATTATCTGCCGACGTTATCACTAACAGGTATGTATCAGTGGAATGCCATGAACAACGATTTCAAATTTAAGAATTACAACTGGACTCCCTATTCGATCATAGGTGTATCGCTTTCAATTCCGATCTTCTCCGGAGGTAGTAAATATCATACTATCAAACAGACGCAAGTATCCATCCACCAGATGGATCTGCAACGAGAAGACACGAAACGCAATCTGCAATTGGCTGTAAAACAGTATCTGGATAACATGAAAACCTGTGTAAAACAATTCGATGCCGCCCAAAAGGGAGTCGAACAAGCCAACAGAGGATATAAGATTGCCCAGAAACGTTACGACACCGGTGGCGGTACATTGCTTGAAATGAATGATGCAGAACTGGCGCTGACACAAGCGAAATTGAATCTTAACCAGTCCATCTATAATTATATGGTTGCCAAATCGGACATGGAAAAAGTCTTAGGTCAAGAAACGTATTAAGAAACAGGTATGAGTACAAAAATAAAAACAGTTTACAATATGAAAACACGTGAAATGCTGAAAGTTATCCCACTTATTACATTAGCCCTGCTGATGTCATGTTCAGGTGAAAAGAAGGACGCAGCGACAGATACCCATGATGAAAAAGTAAAAGTGAAGATAGAGCAGGTATCCTCCCAGGATGTAGACCAGATAGCAGATTTTACTGCAACAGTAGAGGCCAATATAAAGAATAATATCGCACCTCAGTCGCCGGTTCGTATTGCGAAGCTGTTTGCCGAAGTTGGCGATCATGTAAAAGAGGGTCAGGTACTTGTCAAAATGGACGAAACAAACCTGCAACAGGCAAAGATCCAACTGGACAACCAGGAAATCGAGTTCAACCGTATCGACGAACTTTATAAAGTAGGCGGTGCCTCCAAATCGGCCTGGGATGCCCAGAAAACACAGTTGGACGTAAGCCGTGCCAGCTATAAGAATTTACAGGAGAACACACAGCTGTTAAGCCCGATCAGCGGCATTATCACTGCCCGTAATTACGACAGCGGTGATATGTACAGCGGTGGGGAACCGATCTATACGGTTGAACAAATCCGTCCGGTCAAACTATTTGTAAACGTATCCGAAAGCTATTTTACAGATGTAAAAAAAGGAAACGAAGTAGACATCAAACTCGATGTATATGGTGACGAAGTATTCAAAGGCAAAGTAAGTCTGGTCTATCCGACCATCGACGCTTCAACCCGTACCTTCCCTGTTGAGATCAAGATTGTCAACACAGATGAGCGCGTCCGTCCGGGAATGTTCGCCCGTGCAACCATGAACTTCGGTACACTCAACCACGTTGTTGCTCCGGATCAGGCGATTGTTAAACAATCCGGATCAGGCGACCGCTACATCTATGTGTACAAAAACGGAAAAGTATCCTACCAAAAGGTAGAATTGGGACGTCGTATGGGTAACAAATACGAAATCGTATCTGGCGTAGAAAACGGAGACCACGTGGTAATTACCGGTCAGAACCGTTTGACTAATGGAATGGAAGTTGAAATTGACAAGTAAGAAATAAAAGTATATGAGCTTATATGCAACAGCGGTAAAAAAACCGGTGACCACCGCCCTCGTGTTCGTGGCTGTGGTGATCATGGGTCTTTTTTCCTTAACCCGATTATCAGTCGACCTGTTCCCGGAGATTGAAACCAACATGATCATGGTCATGACGGCCTATCCCGGTGCCAGTGCCAGTGATATTGAAATGAACGTCTCCAAACCGTTGGAGAACGTACTGAATAGTGTGAGTGACCTGAAACATATCACTTCGCAATCCAGAGAAAACATCTCTATCGTAACTCTCGAATTCGAATACGGGACCGATATAGACGTGGCCACCAACGACGTTCGCGACAAGTTGGACGTCGTGGAGTCGTCCCTTCCCGATGATGTGGAAAATCCTATCATCTTCAAGTTCGGTACCGACGACATTCCTATCCTGTTGCTATCCGTGACAGCAGAAGAAAGTACCAACGCCCTTTACAAGATCCTGGATGATAAAGTATCCAACCCGCTGGCCCGTATCAGCGGCGTAGGTGCCGTATCCATCTCAGGAGCCCCGGTCCGTGAAGTGCAAGTGTATTGCGATCCTTACAAGTTGGAAGCCTATGGCCTGACAATCGAAGGGATTTCAAATATCATCGCACAGGAAAACCGGAATACCCCGGGCGGTAGCATCGATATCGGTTCGAATACCTACACACTGCGTGTACAGGGTGAATTCACCGATGCCCGCCAGATGCTCGACCTCGTAGTAGGAAGCAGCAACGGCAGGAACGTTTATCTGCGCGACGTAGCAGACGTAAAAGACTACGTGGAAGAACGTGCACAGGAAACCTTCAACAACGGCGGCCGCGGTGGTATGATCGTTATCCAGAAACAGTCGGGCGCCAACTCGGTGAACATCGCCAAAAAGGTACACGATAAGTTACCCGAAATACAGGCCAGCCTGCCTTCCGACGTAAAATTAGGTGTGATCGTGGATACATCCACCAACATTTTGAACACGATCGACAGTTTGAAAGAAACGATCATGATCACCTTCATTGTCGTAATGTTCGTGGTATTCATCTTCCTCGGACGCTGGAGAGCTACGTTCATCATTATCCTGACAATCCCGATTTCTCTGATAGCCGCCTTCGCTTATCTGCTGGCTTCAGGAAATACGCTGAATATTATCTCGCTGAGTTCGCTTTCTATCGCCATCGGTATGGTGGTGGATGATGCGATCGTTGTATTAGAAAACGTAACGACCCATATCGAGCGGGGTAGCAAGCCGAAGCAGGCCGCCGTACATGCGACCAATGAGGTAGCCATCTCCGTAATCGCTTCTACGCTGACCATGTTGGCCGTGTTCCTGCCGTTGACGATGGTAACCGGTATGGCGGGTATCCTGTTCAAACAGTTGGGTTGGATCGTTAGTATCATTATGATCGTATCGACAGTAGGCGCTTTGACGCTGACTCCGATGCTTTGTTCGCAGCTGCTGCGCCTCGATCCGAAGAAAGGCCGTCTATACGTACTGTTCTTCACGCCGATCGAGAAAGCGCTGAATGCACTCGATACAGCCTACGCACGATTCCTGAGCTGGGCTGTACGCCATCGTAAAACAGTCATCTTCGGTGCCATGCTGATATTCGTAGGAAGCATGATGCTGGTTCCGACCGTCAAAACGGAGTTTTTCCCGACACAGGACAACGGCCGCGTCGGTATCACGATCGAACTGCCGATCGGTACCCGTCAGGAAATCACTCGCGACCTGGCCTTGCGCATCGATAAACAGTTCCGCGAGAAGTATCCGGAAATAGATGTATTGAACTTCAGTGAAGGACAAGCCGATACCGACAATACCTTCGCACAACTTAGCGACAACGGTTCGCACATCATCGAAATGAATGTCGGGCTAAGCAGCGTGGGAGACCGCGAACGCGGATTGATCGAGATTTGCGACCTGATGCGTAAAGACCTGGCTCAATATTCGGAAATCAAGGAATATAAGGTACTGGCCGGTGGTTCTTCCGGCGGTGCAGGTGGCGAAACGACCGTCGATGTGGAAATCTATGGTTTCGACTTCGAAAAGACCGACATCGTAGCTGCCGAACTGGCCCGCCGCCTCGAAACCTTGAAGGGTTGCTCACAGGTGAACGTCAGCCGTAAAGATTATATCCCGGAATACCAGGTAGACTTCGACCGCGAAAAGCTGGCGATGAACGGCCTGAATGTAACTACAGCCTCCACGTATCTTCGTAACCGAATCAACGGTTCCACCGCTTCAAAATATCGTGAAGATGGCGACGAATATGATATAAAGGTACGTTATGCCCCGGAATTCCGCCAGTCGGTAGAAGATATCGAAAATATCATAATCTACAACAGTGCCGGACAAGGCGTTCGTATCCGCGACGTGGGTAAAGTTGTAGAACGTATGACCCCGCCGACTATCGAGCGTAAGAACCGCGAACGTATCATTACCGTTTCGGCTGTTGTTGCCCAGGGTGCCGCATTGAGTGACCTGGTAGAACAAACCCGTGCCGAACTGAAAAAGATGGATATTCCGTCTGAAATAAGCTGGCAGTTGGGTGGTACTTTCGAAGACCAGCAGGATACTTTCGCCGATCTGGGTATATTGATGGTATTGATCATCATCCTCGTATTCATCGTGATGGCCGCCCAGTTCGAGTCGCTGACCGACCCGTTTGTGATTATGTTCTCTATCCCGTTCGCCTTTACCGGGGTTGTCCTGGGATTGTCTATCACACAAACGCCGCTGGGTGTAATGGCATTGATCGGTGTGATCATGTTGATGGGTATCGTGGTAAAGAACGGTATCGTACTGATCGACTACACGATCCTCTGCCGCGAACGTGGAATGAGTATCCTGACAGCAGCAGTTACAGCCGGTAAATCCCGTCTCCGTCCGGTATTGATGACCACACTGACCACTGTGCTGGGTATGATCCCAATGGCGGTCGGTACAGGTGAAGGTTCCGAAATGTGGCGTTCGATGGGTATGACGGTTGCCTGGGGGCTTGCCGTTTCGACCCTGATCACGCTGGTAATCGTGCCGGTTGTCTATTGTACATTTGCCGGGAACGGGGTGAAACGCCGCCGTCGCAAGATTGCTAAACTGAACCAGCTGGAACAATTATAAAACAGACAAACCGGGAAGTGGGACTTCCCAGTACCAGGAAGAAGGTATTCCCAGCATTGGGAACGATCTCTTCCCAGTACCGGGAACCACCCGCTCCCGGATATAACATTAAAATATAAAGAACAATGAAAGCTATATTCATATCATTCAATCAGGCCTATTACGAAATGATCCTCAGTATCATGGACCGTAATAATATCCGCGGTTTCACCTACTGGGAAGAAGTGCAGGGACGTGGCAGCAAGAACGGAGAGCCCCATTACGGGAGCCACGCCTGGCCTACCCTCAACTCTGCCATACTGGCAATGGTCCCGGACGAAAAGGTAGACCCTTTCCTAGACCTGCTGCATAAGATGGATTTACAGACAGAAGCCCAGGGGTTACGTGCATTCGTATGGAATATCGAGAAATCAATTTGATAAGGTATGGAAACACCTTCTGTAACCACATTCAAATTAAGCAGGCATAAAAAGAGAGGACTGTTTCTGACAACAGTCATCTCTGCCCTGATTGGTACCGGAGCCTTGTACGCGGCCGACGGACTCCAATACGGTGAAGGCCGTTTTGTTTTCATCGCTATCGGAGTATTCGCGTTGCTCACCACTTTCTTCTGTTTCATCAGTTATTCTTTTCTGACCCGGGAAAGTTTCAAAGCCATCTATATCTCTGAAGAAGGAATTAACGACATATCTACCGGTAACCGGATCGGAACAATTTTATGGAAAGATGTTGAAAGTATCAAAATAATGGACGATATTAGCAACCTGAAACGTAAATATATCGTACTGAAGGTCAGGAACCCGAACGAATATATTGACAGGGAGCCCACACGTAGTAAGAAGCGTTCGCTGGAACTGCGGCTTCAATACTACGGATCACCTATTTGTATTTCCAGCCGTGCGTTGGATTGCACTTTTGAGGAATTAAAACAGGCCGTATTCGACAGATACGACCTCTATAAAGCCTCACACAAAGAGGCATAGTATATTAAGAAGAAATGACACAGGAAGATTTTTCAATATTACTTATCATAATGGCGGTCATCGCCGCCATTGTTTTTATTACCCTTTACTTCGTAGAAGCCGGCTACGGCATGTTATTCAACAAAAAATGGGGTGTGCCCATCCCCAACAAAATAGCCTGGGTATGCATGGAAGCCCCGGTCTTCATCGTAATGCTCGTCTTGTGGGCAGGATCGGAACGGCAATTCGAAACAGTCCCCCTACTCATTTTCCTGTTCTTTGAACTGCATTATTTCCAACGGGCCTTCATCTTTCCACTGCTTATCAAAGGAAAAAGCAAGATGCCCGCCGGCATTATGACGATGGGTATCGTATTCAATCTGCTGAACGGTTATATACAAGGAATGTGGATATTCTACCTCTCCCCCGAAAATATGTATTCTATCCAATGGCTGGCCACACCGCAGTTCATCACCGGAACAATCCTGTTCTTTGCCGGCATGTGGATCAACTGGCAATCGGATTACATCGTCCGCCATCTCCGCAAGCCGGGCGACACCAATCACTACCTGCCCAAAGGAGGTATGTTCAACTACGTTACTTCCGCCAACTATTTCGGCGAACTGGTGGAATGGTGTGGTTTCGCCATCCTGACCTGGAGTGCCAGCGGTGCCCTGTTTGCCTGGTGGACATTCGCCAACCTCGTTCCCCGTGCCAACACGATCTGGCATAAATACAAAGCCATGTTCGGGAAAGAAGTCGGCAGCCGGAAACGGATCATCCCATTCATTTACTGATTATCTTTGCATACTGATTATATAACTATACAACGAACAGATCATTGAAAACAGACTAAACATTATGAACAAAGAATCTGTACTATTTACTCCGGCCACTATCGGCCCGCTAACACTCAGGAACCGTACGATACGGGCGGCAGCATTCGAAAGCATGTGCCCCGGCAACGCCCCGTCGGAAATGCTTTACAACTACCATACCTCCGTTGCTGCCGGAGGTATAGGTATGACAACCCTTGCTTATGCAGCCGTCACACAAAGCGGACTTTCCTTCGAGCGCCAGCTGTGGCTTCGACCGGAAATCATTCCCGGCATCAAAAAGATAACGGATGCCATCCATAAAGAAGGAGCAGCAGCCTCCATACAGATCGGACATTGCGGGAATATGTCCCATAAAAATATTTGCGGATGCACACCGATATCCGCTTCAACCGGATTCAACCTTTACTCGCCCACTTTTGTCAGGGGGATGAAACAATCCGAGATCATGGCCATGTCGAAAGCCTTCGGACAGGCTGTCCACCTGGCACGCGAAGCCGGAATGGATGCCGTAGAAGTACATGCCGGACACGGTTACCTGATCAGCCAGTTCCTTTCCCCTTACACCAACCACCGGAAAGACGAATATGGCGGAAGCCTCGAAAACCGCATGCGTTTCATGAAAATGTGCATGGAAGAGGTTATGAAAGCAGCCGGTTCGGATATGGCAGTCCTGGTTAAAATGAATATGCGCGACGGTTTTAAAGGAGGGATGGAACTGGATGAAACACTGGAAGTTGCACGCACACTGCAAGACGAATGCGGAGTACATGCACTCATCCTCAGTGGCGGATTTGTCAGCCGTGCCCCCATGTACGTGATGCGCGGAGCTATGCCTATCCGCACGATGACCCATTATATGCCTTTCGGATGGTTGCCTATAGGGGTCAGGATGGCTGGCCGTATGATGATACCGACCGAACCGTTCAAGGAGGCTTATTTTCTCGAAGACGCGCTGAAGTTCCGTGCCGCCCTGAAAATGCCCCTTGTTTATGTGGGTGGCCTCATCTCCCGCGAAAAGATCGACGAAGTACTCGGTCATGGCTTCGAATTCGTCAGTATGGCACGCGCCCTGCTAAACGATCCGGCTTTCGTCAACCATATGAAAGAGAACGAACAGGCACGCTGCGACTGCGGACACAGCAACTACTGCATCGCCCGTATGTATTCGCTTGAAATGGCCTGCCACAAACATATGCAGAATCTACCGAAAAGTATTATCAAAGAAATAGAAGAACTGGAATATAAATAATGGAAAAAGGAATAGCCATTATCACCGGTGCAGACGGCGGAATGGGCCGGGAAATAACGCTGGCACTCGCAAAAGAAGGCTTTCAGATCATCATGGCCTGTAAAGAACCGGATAAAGCCCGTACTGTCTGCGATAAGATCAAAAAAGAAAGCGGGAACGAGCGGATCGAAATACGACAGATAGACTTATCCTCACTGGCTTCGGTACGCTCATTTGCCGATAAACTATTAGCAGAGGGGCGCCCCGTCAGCCGGCTCATGAACAATGCAGGAGTCCTGACGACAAATATCCGCCAGACAGCGGACGGCCTAGAAACGATCGTAAGTGTTAATTACGTAGGTCCTTACCTCCTTACCCGCCTGCTTCTTCCCCTGATGCAGCGGGGAAGCCGTATCGTTAATACCGTATCGTGCACATATGCCATCGGACGGATAGAATCCGACTTTTTCAGCAAAGGGAAAAACGGACGCTTCTCACGGATACCGGTATATGGAAATACGAAACTGGCCCTTTTACTCTTTACACGTGAGTTGGCAGAAAGAGTAAAAGAAAAAGGTATCACCGTCAATGCCGCCGACCCTGGGATTGTCAGTACCAATATGATCACGATGCATGCCTGGTTCGATCCGCTGACAGACATCCTGTTCCGCCCGTTCATCAAAACAGCGGCACAGGGAGCTGCTACTGCCATCTACCTGGCGCAATCGCCGGAAGCAGACGGTAAAAGCGGAGGCTGCTACGCCAACTGCAAAGAGAAAAAGCTCCCGGAACGCATACTCCATCACCCTCTGCAACGCCGGCTTTGGGACGATACGGAAGCCCTGCTTCTCTCCCGTAACCTGCTGAACAGAAAAAATATCCCGGAGACAGTTGGAACGTATGAATAAATAAATTACCTTTGCACCGCTTTTAACCCCCGTACGTGTGATGGGAAATTAGGAAGCATAAAAACTAATTTTGAGTAACACAAAAATTAAGAAAATGAAGACATTTCAATTAGAAGGAAAAGGCAGAGAAGTAGCAGCTACTTCAGCCGATCAGAAAAGAGCTTTGAAAGCTATGCGTAAAAATCAGGAAATCCCTGCTGTATTATACGGTGGTGAAAAAGTAACTCACTTCACAGTAAATGTTGAAGGTGTACGCAAGCTGGTTTATACTCCGGAAATTTTCGCTGTAGAACTGAACATCGACGGCAAAAAGACAATGGCTATCGTTAAAGATATCCAGTTCCAGCCGGTAACCGACGCTATCATGCACATGGACTTCATGGAAGTATCAGACAGCAAACCGGTAGCAATGGAAGTTCCTGTTGTATTGGAAGGTCACGCTGAAGGTGTTAAAGCCGGTGGTAAGCTGACATTGCGTATGAGAAAACTGAGAGTAAAAGCTATCTACACTCAGATCCCTGAAAAACTGACTATCAACGTTGATCACCTGGGTTTAGGTAAATCTATGCAGGTGGGTGCTTTACACTTCGAAGGTCTGGAACTGATGAATGCAAAGAACGCTGTTGTTTGCGCTGTTCAGTTGACTCGTGCCGCTCGTGGTGCTCAGGCTACTGCTGGTAAGTAATCTGATAAAGAGAATACCAAATAACGTGAGGGAGGAATGTTCAGGAGAATGTTCTTCCCTTTCTTATATTATACAATTTTCGGATACGTCCGAACGTATCCCTGTAAAAATAGAATAACAATGAAATATCTGATAACCGGACTTGGCAATATAGGCCCTGAATATTGGGGAACACGTCACAATATCGGTTTTCGCGTCGTAAACGCATTGGCCGAAGATGCCGGAGCTCCGTTCACGGAAGAACGTTACGGGGCGGTTGCACGGATGCGGGTAAAGAACTGTGAACTGATCCTGCTCAAACCGAACACTTTTATGAATCTGAGCGGAAACGCTGTCCGTTATTGGCTACAGAAAGAAAACATTCCCGTGGAAAATCTGTTAGTGATAGTAGATGACCTGGCATTGCCTTTCGGCACTCTACGTCTGAAACCCAAAGGCAGTGATGCCGGGCATAACGGACTGAAAAATATACAGCAACTCCTGGGTACACAGGAATATTGCCGTTTACGGTTCGGCATAGGAAACGACTTTCCCCGTGGCGGACAGATCGACTATGTGCTGGGGAAATTTCCTTCCGAAGAGTTGGAATTGATGCCCGAAAAGCTGAAACGCGCGGTAGAGATTATCAAGAGTTTTTGTCTGGCAGGTGTACAGATCACCATGAACCAGTTTAATAACAAATAAGTATGAACGAAGTACGAATAGATAAATGGATGTGGGCAGTCCGCATCTTCAAATCCCGGACCATCGCAGTCGAAGCCTGCAAGAAAAACCGGGTGATGATCGGAGGCGTAAATGTAAAAGCATCGCGTATGATAAAGGTCGGTGATGTTATACAGGTCCGTAAACCGCCTATCACCTTTTCCTTTAAGGTGCTGGCATTAACGGAACGCCGCATGGGAGCCAAACTGGTTCCCGATTATATGGAAAATGTAACGACTCCGGATCAATACGAAATTCTTGAAATGAACCGTATCTCCGGTTTCGTAGACCGTGCACGCGGTCTGGGCCGTCCCACCAAGAAAGATCGCCGCGAACTGGAACAGTTCACCGATCCGGGCATGGCCGGAGATGGGTTCGATTTTGAGTTCGATTTCGGATCGGAAGGTGATGATGAATAATGTTCAGTTATTGTCGGGGTTGAATGCAGTGTCGTTGGTAGGGGCGGTTCGCGAACCGCCCGTACAGGCGCCGTCATAATGGAACAGGCCGGTTCGATCGTAAGGGCGGGGTCTTCCCTACCCTACAAAACCTGCCATTTGGGTTCAATTATTCCTAACTGTGCTCCTCTTCCGTCAACAAAACACCTTCATCATTCCATGTCCGCCAAATGCCGCTTTTCTTGCCGCGGGTATAGAACATTTCAAAGCGCATGATGCCTTTATCGTTCCAGATACGCCAGGGACCATCTTTCTCGCCATCTTTATAAGTGGCCAGGCCAATCAGTTGTCCGGCTTCGTTGTAAGTACGCCACTCACCGTGAAAGATGCCATGATAATAAGAGCGGACCTCGGCTATTTTTCCATCCGGATAATAGATCACATAGGTACCTTCGGGGCGCCCGTCTTTGAGGTAAAGCTCCATCTTCAACATGCCGTCATCGTAGAATTCGGTATAACGGCCGGTGTACGGAGTTGTCTGTGTTTCATCCGTATAATACTGTCCCTCGCTGAGAACCAGGTCCTGCGCCTGTATAGTGAGAGAACTTCCGGCGATTAATGCAGATGCCAATAATAATTTCCTATTCATTTATTGTCGCTATTGTAGATTCTTATATATATCCTATAATATAAAAAGGCAAAGGGCGCCGGAACATGTAACCATCTCCCGGGCCCCGAACCATTATTCAAAAACTTGAGTAAGAAACAGAATCAATATACAGTATTCTGCGGATCCCAGTTTGTCCAACCTTCCGTCCAGTCGTTTGTTCCGTCGAAAGCACCTTTGTAAGTGACCTTTTCGAAGAAGCTGTCCGCCAATTTAGAAAAGTCAGCACCTTTCACTGCATCCACTACGACAGAAGAATAGTCACCGTCTTTCGCAATGATCTGCTGGGTATTTTCCAGAACCGTATTATTACCGGCACGGTTGAAGAAGTTCTCGCTCACCTTTTCGTCTTCGTAGAAGTTCTTCCACATACCGGCAAAGATCACATTTTCGATAGCGATACCATCGTTAGCCTGCCCTTTCTTGTCTGTTGCACGCAGACCATAAGGCCATCCCGTAAAGACTGAGTTATATACATTCAGGCTTGAATTACGACGCAGGTGCATGGCAGCCTGGTATTTTCCGCCCTTGGCTCCGTTGGCTGCATCGGCAGTCTTGGCTTCCACTTCAGCCTGTGTCATATCAGATACTTTACCATAGAACGGACCGATCAGGGTCACATTGGAGAATACCGGCTTGGTAAACGGCGTATTGGTAGAACCGTCACCGTCATTATCAGACTCAAAACCATTGGAATCGGAAGTATCGGCAATATCTTTATCACGTACGCTCAACAGGAACTGTAGTTTACCTGTATAGCCGAAGTCTGTATCGAAATCATCATCCCAACCCTTATAAGCAATCAGGTGTTTCGCATTCACCGTACCACCGAACCATTCGTAAGAATCATCATTCGAATAAGATACCTGAACAAATTCCACTTCCGTACCGCTACCTACGCCTCCGAATGTCAAACCGTTGATTTCCTTATCCGGCTCCAATGGATAACCGGCAAATTCGATACGTACATATTTCAGCTTACCGGAACTTTCGCCGTTAAATTCATCAGAAGTCGTATTGCCATAGTGTGTGCCGGGGCCTCCTTCAATAGTCGGCTGGTTCGTACGGTTTACGCGGGCATTACCACAAATAATCAAACCACCCCAGTCACCGGTTACACGTTTGCCCGGTTCCTTGTCGGAAGTAAAGACGATCGGTTTGTCTACCGTACCTTCAGCGATGATCTTGGCACCCGGCTCGATAATCAGGGAAGCCGCTCTCTCACCCGGAGCAACGGAAATACCTTTGATAACGGAACCTGCCTCGATAGTCAACGTAGCGCCGCTCTTGACATAAACGAAACCTTTCAGGAAGTTCTTGTTGGCAGCAGAGATAGTACGATCGGCAGTGATATTGCCTTCCAGCGTATCTTCTATCACCTCTGCCGCATCTTCAGATACGGTTACGGTGCAAGTTGCCGTCTTATCTCCACTCTTCGTCGTTGCAGTAATAGTCGCGGTACCTTCGGCCACACCGGTTACCTTACCGCCATCCACGGTAGCCACCTTTTCATCGGAAGAACTCCATGTAATTGTTTTATCTGTCGCATCCTCCGGAGTGACAGTGGCAGACAATGTGACTGTCGCACCCGGTTTAACTGCGGCTGTCGTAGGATTTACAGCAACAGCAGAAACGGCTATAGTACCCTCTTTTTCGTCATCATCACTACAAGATACAGTTCCAAACATCACGGCCAGTGCAAACACAGAGGCCAAACCTTTTAATAGAAATCTGTTCATAATAAAAACATTTTGTTTGTAATAAGAATTATAGTCAATTAATCATTAGAACTTTAAGGAAACACCCACATTGATATCCACTCCCGGACGATAGCTGCGGATCAGCTGTTCACGTTCGCGCTTCCCCCCGTTTTCATCCGTCAGCTTCACGAATTGTTTGTATTCCACTTTCGAATTAAGCAGGTCCTGTACACCCGCCTTGATCTCCACGAACTTGCCGATCTTCTTCGAGAATGTCAGGTCCAGCGAGTTGCGGGGCATCTCGTATATATCGGGAATATCTTCACTTTCGTTCTGCATCGGGACACCGACCGACTCGATACGCTTCCCGATCCGGTTGTAAAGCAGTGAGGCAGAGATTCCCTTGTCGTCATGCTGATAGAACAATCCGGTGTTCACCAGGTAAGGAGATTGTCCGGCCAGCGGACGGTCGCGCTCGGGAGCGCTATCCTCGAAACGTACCCGGCTATAGATATAAGCGGCATTGCAAACCAGGCTCAGTCCTCTTAACCCGATAAAGTCGAGGTTTTTCCGGATATCCAGCTCCACACCGAAAGCATCGGCGTTCTTCGCATTATGATAGGTATATTGCAGGCCCGATCCGGCTTCGTTGTATGTCTCTTCGATCGGGTCTTTGAAACGTTTGTAGAACCCGCCCAGCGTAATCATCTCGCCGGTGGCCGGATAAAACTCGTACCGCAAATCCAGATTGTCGGCATAGGCGTTCTTTAGGTCGACGTTACCTACGATATTGGCATCGCGCTCCAGATTGAAGTAAACGTAAGGCACTACCTCCCGGAACTCCGGCCGGTTGACGGACCGTCCGTAAGCCGCGCGTATCAAATGTTTCTCCGTCAGATTATAAGAGACATTGACCGAAGGGAAGAAATCGGTCGCATCGTTATCCAGATGTACCGGCTCGGTACCGTCGGAAGAATACCCGTCCATCACCAGGTTGTAATATTCCATGCGAACCCCGACCACGGCATTCAGCTTCTCGCCATAGTTCAGCTTTGCCGAAACGTAGGCGGCACCCAATTTACTGTTCGAAGTATAAGAATCGTTATTCTTCGTTACCTCGCGCATCCAGATACGGTCGGCAGAGATGTTATCGTCCGAGAATATCCCGGTATAATCCCAATCGGCATAACGGTCATAGCCCGTACCCAACAGGTTGTAACCAAAGCGGCGAGCATCGAACGTACGGTCTTTATATTCTCCGTAGATACCACCGTTGAATACGGGAGCAAACATATCAGACACTGCGAACTTATGTTCGTAATTTGCCGCCAGCGATGCACTGTGATCTTTCAGGCCCTGATAGTAACGCATCGGATCGGATACATAATAGTTCGGCTGCTCCTTCTTATTCTCATCCAGGATAGAGTTTACGATCTTGCGGTCGGGCTCCCGGTAAGAGGCGAAGGCATAGCCGGCCGTCCAGTCTACCTTGTCGATATTCTCCCGCAAGGTATGCGTACCGCTCAACTGGCCGGAATAGGTCGTACGTCCGGTATAAAGCGATTCCCATTTGCGGATATCCTTATCGGAATAGTAGTTGGTCCCCTCCCGTTGCGTCAGGGCGGAAACACCGCGTTGGCTGAAGAAGTTACGAAATTCGTACTTATTGCCGCCCTTCATGAACGACCAGTTGAAGAGGGCACCCAGCTTGGAAGTATTCCGGTAGCGAATGTCATTGTATTCGAAACGGGGACGGGAGACGTCGTTCGCCACATCATAGGTGATATAGTTGTTGTTCACCGTTTCCGAATAGTCATATTCCGTACTCCAGTTCACATTGGTGATATTTCCGATCTTCCAGTCGCCGATGTCGAAAGTACGGTGAGAGGTAAGCGAAATCTTCTGGTCGGGAATGGCCTTGAATGTATTGATCCCCCAGCGCTGGTTTATCTGCCGGGTGAAAGCGGCCGCCTCTTCCGTCGAATGCTCTCCCAGATGGGCAGGAAAAGAAGCAGGCAGGCTCCGGGCAGCGGCTCCGAATCCGAAATAATCTTTCCAGCTTCCTTCTGTCAGCCGGAAGTCACGAAAGGTCGCATTCGTATTAAAACCCATTTGATAAGAAACTGCAAAGGTATTCCCCTCCGGGATATTCTTCGTCATCACCTGCACGAAGCCACCTGAAAAATCGGCAGGAACCTCGGCCGACGGACTTTTATAAACCATCATATTATCGATCAGCGAAGAAGGCAGCACATCAAAAGAGAAAGCCCGGCTGTCCGTCTCGCTCGAAGGCGTCGTGGCATTGTTCAGCCAGACATTGTTATAACGCTGCGCCAGGCCGCGCACCACGATAAACCGGTCGTCCACAATCGTGATACCAGGGATGCGGCGAAGCACCTCGGCTGCATCCCTGTCCTGCGTCTTACTGATCTGCTGGGCGGAGATACCGCTCACGACCGGCAGACTTTTCCGTACCGTATTGATAACGGCGGCCTCTGTTCCCAGTTTACGTTGGGCAACGACCACCACATTCTGCAACTGAAGGTCGGCATCCGAAAGCTCGATACGCAACACCGCCTCCTGACGGGCGACGACTTTGACCTCTTTGATCGTTTGTGAATTATAAGAGACATAGGAAGCTACCACATTATATACACCCGGCTTTACGTTCTCGATACGGAAATTACCGTCCACGTCAGCAATCGCGCCGACAGAGGCTCCTTCGATCGTTACAGTCGCACCGATCAGCGCTTCTTTGAATTTGGCGTCGGTCACCGTCCCGCAAATCACTCCGGTCTGCGCCCCGGCCGCCCATGAGAGAAAACAGCCAACCAACAGGCCCAGCAGTTTCTTTATCGTCCTAACTTTTACAGTACTCATTCTTTAATACTTGTTACATCTTTGAATTATTCGGGAGCAAAAGTAAAGGGAGGATATTTCAGGGTTATTTAGATTTTGTCACATTGTATGACAAGGTGGTTACATTCCGGATACAGGGTACAGACCAGAAACTTTTAGACCAGACAGAAAAATAATACAACAATCTACATGTAAACTTATTTTACTACATTTGCATCTTCATTATTCTAAACAGATAAACAATATATGAAGAACACTAAAATCTATCCGAAAGACTGGCTGCAACTGCATCCCTATAAACAATCAGGTCCGACCGACCTTTATTATACCCGTATTGCCAATCAGATACATGAAATGATGGAACAGACCGACCTGGCGAACTCGTTCGAAAAGGAAGATGCCATCCAGATCAGCATGCGTATGGCGGCTTATTTCGAGGACGTGATATCCGGCCTGAACATATGGCGTGCATTCATCACGGAATATAAGAAACAGACAGGCAACTATCTCCCTTTCTATACCGTCAGCGACCATTATTACGACGACGAGGCAAACTACGAAGACGTCCGTTTCCTGCTCTGGCATTACACCCAGCAATACCACGGCGCCAAGAAAGGCACTTTCGTCAACCCCGATAACCCAGCCAACGAAGAGACGGCCCGCCTCATCTACCAACTGTTTTGCAAGGAATGGACTACCGCTCCCGAAAACACAAAGATGCAGGCTCTTTTCGCCCCGGAAACATCATACGAGGACCCGGAGAAACAGGCCGAACTGCTCCACTGGTTCCACTACAACTCTTACCTGTTGACCGACTCGAACGTCGACCTGAGCGAAACGGTAAAGGAATACTGGCGCCAGAACCCGGACGAACGGCAGAACACACAGGCCGTCATGGTTATCTACGACTCGCTGGCTCATATCAGCCGGACGCCTCTCCTGGCCTACACGTCACCGAAATGGCTCTCGCTTATCATGCCGGAAACGCATCCGGACTATGCCGCCTTCGCCGATAAAGCGGAAAAAGCAGAATCCTTTGTCGACCCCGCCATCAAGGAACGCGAAGAGAGCAACAAGGCTGTCTACGATAAATTCACAGAAATTGCGGACGGCAAGTTATTATTCTATATGAAGAGCAAGCAGGAATTCATCGACTTCGCCACCCAGCAACTGAAACTGGAGGAAAGCGAATATACTCCGCTGGCCGATTGCATTGAATTCAACGAGTTTGCCGTATATGCTTCTCCCCGTGAAGGCCTCCAATTACTGGTAGACGGCATCGAGTTCATCAAAGACGAACAAAACCCGTTCTACGACGAGAAAAAGGCTTCCGACCAGGGATTATCTTTCTTCATCGTCAAACATTGCAGCAAAGACCTGCTGAAAGCCCTCGAAGAACGCGGCATGCTCGCCGATGCCCAAACCAAGAGCCTGCTCAGCCCCGAACGCGGAAAAGATATCATTCATGGGAATTGGGAATTCCTGGCGAAGTATTTTATCAGAGAGGTTTAAAAGGATAGTGGCAATTATAGAAAAAATTGAATCATCTGTTTATTGACTGGTTGTAACTGGCTCCCCTCTTGAGAGGGGGTAGGGGGTGTGTTAAAGCCAGTCAATAAAACAAGCCTTGTTACAGGTTTATTTGCCGTCTGCTTCAGCTGACGGATTAGTCAAGGGTTTATCTCATTGGACTTTAGTCCCATTTCTTACAGGTTTCTATCTAGGAGAAATGTGGCTGAAGCCAAAAGAGAGAAACAACTTGTAAACCGTCAGCTGAAGCAAACGGCAAATGAACCTGTAATAATCAAGTGACTCTGATTTTGGTGGTTGTATGGCGGGGATATGACACCCCCCCTTCCCCCTCTCCAGAGGGGAGCCAGGTACAACCAGTTGCTATAAAAGATAGCTCAAAACTGATAAAATCCGAATCATCTATCAGCCGGATAAACAACTCCCAACTGCCTCCGTATCTCGTCAATAATCTCCAATGTTATCAATGAATTATCATGGCTGTTAATAGCCGATTCGCGTTTACCGGCAAGAACCAGGTCTATAAATTCGGCCACCTCATAGTAGTATTCGTCCTTATCCGTCACCGCGCTGATATCCTGCGGCTCGGGAATGGCACTCTTGCCCGCTGCTGCGGCAATCCGGGGCAGATAAGTCACCTTGCTAATAATATTCACCCGGTCCAGAATGATGTTTCCTTCTTCCCCTTGTATCTCTGTCGGCAATGACGAGTTAGCTATCTTCGAATAAAGGATAGTCGCATTCATTCCTTTATACTGGAAGTTCACGGCCCCTTGTCCGTCCGCCCCCGAAGAGAGCATGACACCTGTCGCCTCCACCTTCTCCGGCCGCCCGAACAGGACTACCATCGGATAAAGCGTATAGATACCGATATCCATCATTGCTCCATTCGAGAGTTCCGGCTTAAAAGCATTCAGCACAATCCCTTCCTTAAACTTGTCATACCGCGACGAATACTGGCAATAGCAGGAGAAATAACGCCGTATCGTCCCCAGCCGGTGCAGATTATCACGTACGGCACGGAAGTTTGGAGTCAGCGTCGGTTTCATCGCCTCCATCAGCGTCACATTGTATTTCCGGGAAGCCTCGATCATCTCCCTCGCCTCCCGTGCATTCGAAGCAAACGGCTTCTCACATAACACATGTTTGCCATGCTTCATGCAAAGAATACTCTGCGGAGCATGCAAGAAATTAGGAGAAGCAATATACACCGCATCTATCAACGGGCTTTGCACCATCTCCTCCAAAGAAGTAAATGTATAGGGAATCTGATGCCTGGCAGCAAATGCATCTGCCGTCTCCTGTGTCCGCGAATAGACGGCAACCAGTTCAAAACGTTCGTCCTGCCGTGCCCCGGCAATCACCCAATCTGTTATAAAGTTCGTTCCTACTACCCCGAAACGTATTTTATTTGTTATAGCCATTTCTATGTTATCTTTCCTTTATTATCAAATCGTCATCACTTTCTTCAATACCAAAGTCTCCCCTTCTATCGCCAACTCCGGTACAACGACGACACTATCCGGTGTCAGGCAAAAAGGCACGGCATCTTCCAGATGATTGGCTTTCAGGCGAGCCATATGGTCGGTCGGAGCAAGATAAGCGATCAGGTTCTTTTTATTATTCGTCCACATGTCGCGGGCAATGACTGCGGCATCCGTAGCCGGGCGGTATTTACCGGTTTTGGCTAGTACCTCTACCAAAGCCCCACCGAACAAAGTATCTTCTATATTCACCTTGTCCTGCCAGCCGGAACATAAAACAACGACATCGCGCCCATGAAACAGACAATAGTCCGCAACCGCCTGTAAATTAACAAAGGCGCCTGTAATAACACGATAAGCAGACTTTGCTATAGTTATAGCCCGGGTGCCATTGGTCGTCGTAAAGATCACATCCTTACCGGCTACTTTCTCCGCCGTATAGTCGAACGGTGAATTTCCGAAGTCGGCAAAATCACATCGTTTCACATTGCGTTCGGCACCAACCAGCCAGCCTTTTGCCTTATATTCCTGAGCTTCCTCCACCGTCGCTACCGGGCGGATACTGCGAACGCCATTCTTGAAAGCCGCCGCCATCGTTGTCGTTGCCCGGAACACATCCACTACAACGACAATTGCTTCCGGGTTATGATATACCGGATACAGGGCCGGCGAAAAACATACATCAATCTTCATATCTTCTCGTTTTAATCATCTGATATTACCCGCAAATGTACAGGATAATTCGCTGAATACCTAGTCTGGTTACCCCGCAACTACCTATTATATAAAAGATTCTATAATAAAAATGAGGATTAACCAAATTAGCATGATAAAATGTTATAGTATCTACAATCATCTATTTGTCAGGAACCTTTTTTACTCATGCTTGTTCTTTTACTACATTTTGAAAACGTTTTAAACTAAATCGTATGAAAAGAATTGTATCTTTTATCGTCGTTTTCACTCTTGTAATGGGGGGAATGACACATGTACAGGCTCAGAGTAAAGCCGTAGAAAAAGCAGAGAAAAAGTTAGAAAGAGAAGCTAAGAAAGAAGCAAGAGAAGCGAAGGATGCTATCATGGACGAACAGGAATTCAACACTGCCATGCAAGCTATCACCAACCAGTCTTTTGTATTGGAAGCCAACTCCGTACAACCAATGAACGGACAGGTTTACTATGTAAACTCAAACACAAACTTCGTCTCTTTGAATGATGGCCAGGCAATGGTACAGATCGCATCCAACTCTCCGTACCCAGGTCCTAACGGATTAGGTGGTGTTACCGTACAGGGAAGCGCATCCAACATCCAAACCAAACAGGACAAAAACGGTAACGTTTACCTGTCAATGAGTGTCCAGGGTGTTTTCATCTCTGCCACTGTAAATCTGACATTGATGAACGGAAGCAACAAAGCAACAGTTACCGTAGACCCGAACTTCTCAGGAAGAGACCTGACAATGACAGGAACATTAGTTTCATATGCTCAGTCAAACATTTTCCAGGGAACGACCTATTAATTTAGCATCAACATTAAACATGAAGAGCGCTTGCCATCAGGTAAGCGCTCTTTTTTTATAGAAACAATTAAGTCTTATTTATCAAACGGGATCATATACTGAACGAATGCTTCGATTGCTTCATAGGAAGCCAGACCCAGATCCTTATACAGTTCGGCTGTAGCACGGTTACGGTCTTCGGCACGCTGCCAGAACAGACGTTCGTCGTCACCCAGGAACGGTGCGCTTTCTGCCTGCGACTGGTGTTTCAGGATGGCATTACGTTTGAAGCGCAATTCTTCCGGACTGATAGGAACTGCCATTTCGATGTGGTCCATTTCCCATTCTGCCCATGCTCCACGATACATCCAAACACGGCAATGTTTCAGCCATTCTTCGTCTTTCAGTTCATCAATAGCAGCCAGTACGGCATCCAGACAAACCTTATGTGTTCCGTGCGGGTCAGCCAGGTCACCGGCCACGAACATCTGGTCCGGCTTGATCTCCTGCAACAGTTTCTTTACGACAGCGACGTCGGCTTCACCCAAATCATTCTTCTTAACAAGACCTGTTTCATAGAACGGAAGATCCAGGAAGTGAACGTTTTCATCTTTCACGCCTGAATAACGGCAACCGTGACGGGCTTCTTCACGACGGATAGTACCTTTCATGAACAGGACATCTTTCTTTTCCGGTTCCCCGTTTTCTACCTTTTCGAAACGCAGGTATTTGATAATCTCTTCCGCTTTGTCTTTAACAGTACTGTCATTCGGAGAATATTTGTCGCAAACATCACGCAGATACTCGCAGTAACGGATCACTTCGTCATCTCCTACGGCAATATTACCGGAAGTTTCATAAGCCACATGCACATCATGGTGCTGGTCGCACAAACGGCGCAAAGTACCACCCATAGAGATCACGTCGTCATCCGGGTGCGGACTGAATACGATCACTTTCTTCGGATACGGAGTAGCGCGTTCCGGACGATTGGAATCGTCTGCATTCGGCTTACCACCCGGCCATCCGGTAATTGTATGCTGAATATCATTGAATATCTTGATATTTACATTATAAGCGGAACCATACAGCGCTAAGAGTTCTCCCAGTCCGTGTTCGCTGTAATCCTTATTTGTCAGTTTCAGGATCGGTTTGCCGGTCAACTGGCACAGCCAAACGATAGCACGACGGATCAGTTTGTTATCCCAATCACAGTTGGTAACCAACCAGGGATGGCTGATTCTTGTCAGTTCGTAAGCGGCAGACAGGTCGATCACCACCTTTGCATTCATATGAGTCTGCAAATAAGTAGAAGGAACTGTTTCACTGACCTTACCTTCAACCGTATTGGCAATGATACGTGATTTATCTTCACCCCAGGCCATCAGAATCACATTCTTAGCTCTCAGAATAGTTGAAATACCCATTGTGATTACACTTGCCGGAACATTTTCAATCGATTTGAATGTACGGGCAGCTTCTTTGCGTGCATCGTTATCCAGTAAAACCAGACGGGTTCCGACATTGGCAGATGATCCCGGACCGTTAAAGCCGATATTACTAGCATGTCCTACTCCCAACAGGATATAGTCGATTCCTCCGAAATTCTGGATTTGCTGTTCATACTGTCTGCAAAATTCGAAGATATCGTCTTTCGGCATAGAACCGTCGGGTGAATAGATATTCTTCGGATCAATATCCACCTGGTCAAGGAATGACTCCTTCAAATAAGCCAGATTACTGTTTGTCGATGCGCTCAGCGGATAGAACTCGTATACATTAAATACAATTACGTTGCGGAAGCTCAGTTGTTCTTCCTTATGCATACGGACCAATTCCTTAAATACACTCTGAGGGGAACGTCCACCAGACAAAGCGAGGACGAAAGGTTCGCCGGCTGCCTGTTTTTTACGTATTTGTGAGGCCAATTCTTTCGCGATCACGAAAGATCCTTCTTCAGCTGATTCGTAGATGTTTGTCGGAATCTTCTCCATACGAGTTAAAACTGATTGCTCGTAAGCGTTTTCCGGACGGTAATACCTGAGCGGTATACGCGTCAGGGTAATCTGAGAACTAAGGTTCGTCTTCATGTTTAATTACGATTTAGTAGAACTTTTTTACTTGAACTACAAATATAACAATTCTTCGGCAAATAAAGATTAACGAAAGCTATCAAAAATATCTATTTACCTATAAGTTGGTACTAAGCCAATGTATTCGTACCTTCTACCAAATGTCCCATCGACCAGACAGAACGAACGTTCAGCTTACGGTCAAGGATAACGATGTCGGCATCCTTTCCGCGTTGCAAAGAACCCTTGCGATCGTCTACTCCCATCAGGCGGGCCGGCGTTTCAGAAGCCATGCGAACAGCGTCTGCCAAAGGAACTCCGGCATTTTGGGCCATCGTACGAACCAGTACGTCCATTGTAGCGATACTGCCTACCAAAGAAGAATGGTCTGCCAGTTTACAAACGCCATCTTCTATAATAATCCGGGGATCATCAACGGGCTTTCCCTCATTGGCGGCATAAGCCAATGCATCCGTTGTCAGGCAAGTACGTTCCACACCCTTCAGCTTATAAACCAGGCGAAGGATAGTAGACGGTAAATGGCGCCCGTCGGCAATCACCTCAACCGTCATGTCATCCACCAGAAAGACACTTTCCACTGTTCCTTCATATTTATATTCACGACGTTTGTGGAAGCCAGGCATGGCATTATAGAAATGAGCGGCATGCGTAAAACCGGCTTCATAAGCCGCTTTGATATCGGCAAATTCAGCTTCCGTATGTGAAATAGCCGCCAGGATACCTTTCGAACTGACATAACGGGCAAAATCCAATGCACCCGGCAATTCAGGACTGGCATCCCAACGTTTAATACAATTCGTACTGTTCAGCAAAGAGATATACTCTTCCGGATCCGGATTCTTCAGGGCATCGCTCAGAAGACTTCCGGCCATCTTGGGATTCAGATACGGACCTTCCACCTGTAAACCGGAAACCGGACTGTTTTTCTCAGCCATCACACTCTCACACAAAGCAATACCTTTCCGTATTTCCTCAACAGGCAATGGAGACAGAGTCGGGAAAATACAGGTTGCCCCATGTTTCATATGAGCAGCCACAGCACCGTGGAAAGCCTCTTCCGTACATTCCTTGAAATCATAACCGCCACCGCCATGTACATTCATTGCGACAAATCCCGGTACGATATTCATACCTTTGGCATCAATCACCGTAGCACCGATCACAGCCAGGTCGCTGTTAGTCACTTCCAGTATTTTACCATCACTGATCAGGACGGAACCATCTTTCAACCAACCTTGCGGTGTCAGGATCTGTCCGTTTATTATTTGTGTCAACATAATTTTCAATTTTCAATTTTCAATTCTCAAAACAGCTTATTGGTTCCTTCCACCAGCTTACCCATTGCCCAGACGGCACGTACATTCAGGTCTTTATCCAACACCATGATATCGGCATCCTTTCCACGTTGCAAAGAACCTTTGCGGTCGTAAACACCCATGATACGGGCCGGTGTTTCAGATGCCATACGAATCGCATCTTCCAAAGGTATCTCGGCGTTCTGTACCACCGTACGGATCAGGCGGTCCATCGTTGCAACACTACCGGCCAACGCTGAGCGGTCGGCAAGTTTACAAACCCCGTCTTCAATGATCACACGCGGGTCGAAAGCCACCTGGCTATCGCTGGCCGCACAAGCCAAAGCATCCGTGATCAAACAAGTACGTTCCACACCTTTCACCTTATAAACCAGACGAAGGATTGTCGGCGGAACATGGATACCGTCAGCTACCACTTCCACTGTCATATCATCGATCAGATAGATACTTTCGACAGTTCCTTCATACTTATACTCGCGACGTTTATGGAAACCGGGCATAGCGTTGTAGAAATGGGTGGCATGTGTATAACCCGCTTCATAAGCCGTCTGGATATCTTCATATTCAGCCTGTGTATGGCCGACAGCCGCCAACACGCCTTTCGAAGTGATATACTTGCCGAACTGCATGGCACCCGGCAATTCAGGCGCAGCATCCCAACGCTTGATACAATTCGTCTCTTCCAGCAACGGGATATATTCTTCAGGGTCCGGATTCTTGATGTTTTCAGGAATCTGACCACCAGCCATCTTCATATTGAAGTAATGGCCTTCCAGATGTAATCCGAGGATAGGACTGTCCTTTTCAGCCATCAACTTTTCAGTTGTAGCTGCCGCCGCACGGATCATCGGGATGGTTGAAGACGACAAAGTCGGGAAAATACTCGTCGTACCATGTTGCATATGGGCAGCCACGGCACCACGGAACGCCTCTTCCGTACCTTCCATAAAGTCACGTCCGCCTCCGCCGTGAACATGGATTTCCACTCCGCCCGGAACGATATACATTCCCTTGGCGTCAATCAGGTTTGCACCAACTATGGCAAGGTCACAGTTAGTCACTTCCAGAATCTTGTTATCACTAATCAGAACAGAACCATCTTTCATCCAGCCCTGTGGTGTCAGGATACGACCGTTAATAATTTGAGTTAACATAATATTTTGTCTATAAATTAGGCGTTTGTTATTTATCAATTAGTTCAATCTCATGGTATAATAAACCGGAGTCTATTGACTGACAAAAGTAAATACTTTTTATTTAATGCAATCCTTCTTTAATCAATATATTTCAAAAAAAAGCGCCACCGGATCACCGGGACGCTTTCTCATTCAATTCTTCTAATTCCATGGTCAACTCCGTCCATGTGTCCATTGTGTCGGACAACTCTTTTTTCAATGATGAATAATCATTATATAAAGATGTATCGGAAGCTCCTTCGGGAGTTGCCAGCCTGGCTTCAATGGCGGCTATGGAGTTTTCCAGTTCCGTTATTTTATTTTCTGCCTCGGCAACGGCTTTCTCCACTTTCTTGATCGCTTTGCTTTGTTCTTTGCGTGCTTCGTAAGAAAGTTTGTTTTGTGTAGGCTGGCCATCCGCATCCGTTGCCAAAGAAGCTGCCTGTGTGGAACGTTCCAGTTCACGCAAGCTATCCATCTTCTTTTTTTCCAGGAATTCATAGATTCCTCCCAGATGTTCTACGACACGCTGGTTTCCAAATTCATAAACCTTATCTACCAGGCCATCCAGAAATTCACGGTCATGGGAAACGACAATCACGGTACCGTCAAATTCACGCAACGCATCTTTCAGGACATCCTTCGAACGCATATCCAAATGATTGGTCGGCTCATCGAGGATCAGCAGGTTGACCGGCTCCAGCAACAGGCGGATCATCGCCAGACGGCTTCTTTCTCCTCCCGACAGGACTTTCACCTTCTTATCGGACGCTTCGCCGCCAAACATAAAGGCACCGAGGATATCGCGGATCTTGGTCCGTATATCACCCTGCGCTACATAATCGATCGTATCAAAGACCGTCAGGTTATCATCCAGCAACTGCGCCTGATTCTGGGCAAAGTAACCGATCTTCACGTTATGCCCCAATTGCAGCTTTCCTTCATAATCGATCTGTTCCATGATACATTTGACCAGCGTCGATTTACCTTCACCGTTCTTTCCGACAAAAGCGACCTTATCCCCTCTGTTGATAGTCAATGTGACATCCTTGAAGATCAGATGATCCCCATAACGTTTAGCCACATTCTCCATAATCACAGGGTAAGAACCGGAACGGGGAGCCGGAGGAAATTTCAGGCTCAGCATGGCTGTATCTACCTCATCCACTTCAATACGCTCTACCTTTTCCAACTGTTTGATGCGTGACTGTACCTGAACGGATTTGGTCGCTTTATAACGGAATCGTTCAATGAATGCTTCGGTATCAGCCAGTTTCTTCTGCTGGTTTTCGAAGGCACGGAGTTGTTGTTCGCGGCGTTCCTTACGAAGCTCAACGTATTCGGAATACTTTACTTTATAATCGTATATACTTCCCAACTCGATCTCGATCGTACGGGACGTGGTGTTATCAATAAAAGCACGGTCATGCGAAACCAGGATCACAGCATTGGCACGGGTCGCAATGAAATTCTCAAGCCATTGGATAGATTCGATATCCAGGTGGTTGGTCGGCTCATCAAGCAACAACACATCCGGACGGCGAAGTAATAATTTTGCCAACTCGATACGCATACGCCAGCCACCGCTGAACTCGGAAGTCGGACGTTCAAAATCACTGCGGTTAAATCCCAGACCGATCAAAGTACGTTCCAGTTCTGCATGGTAGTTGCTTCCCCCCATCAGCTGGAAATGTTCGGAAAGATGTGTTACCTTATCTATCAGTTTCTGATACGATTCCGTTTCGTAGTCGGTCCGTTCAGCCAGTTCCAGATTCAGCCGTTCGATCTCCTTTTCCATTTCCTGGATATGACCGAAAGCCTGTTCCGCCTCTTCACGGACAGTACGGCTGTCGGTCAGCTGCATCTGCTGCGGCAGATAGCCGATCGTCGTCTCTTTGGGAATACTCACCGTACCGGATGTCGGAGACTGCAAACCTGCAAATATCTTCAACATCGTAGATTTTCCCGCCCCGTTCTTACCGACCAGTGCGATACGATCCTTCTTGTTTACCACAAACGAAACATCATCAAAAAGCGTAAATCCGCCAAATTCAACTGTTAGTCCTTCAACCGAAATCATATCTATTTCTTTTATGGCTGCAAAAGTACACAAAAATCGCCTACCACTCCAAATTAGCTGAATGCAGTATCATAATATATGTCACAAAACCGGACAGTACCTTATCGGTAGAAAAAAAATAATTAGTAATATCAGGAAAAATACTCGGAAGATTAAAAATAGAAACGACTAAGTTCTAGCAGAACTAATTTATAACGACACCGCAAATATAGTATATTTTTTATTATCAATGCCTAAATATATTAAAATTAATTACGATCCACAAGAACTTAAGTCGAATATGTTAATTATTAATTACACAATTAAGTTAACATGCTTTTTTCTATCTGTTACCAATTTTACCCTAAATAGCTGATTCACTAACGATTAGTTCTAACACACAAGACATAGTTCTGCTAGAACTATGATAACCTCTAACTAGTATTAATTATTAATCAAAAAACACATGAATTACAGGTCTATTTTAAAGCAAAATCAAGTTTCTTTGCTTTTAATCGCACTTGCTTTTCCTGTTTCTGTAACCACATCTTCCTTGTACGCAGCTACAACAGATGTATCTATTACCCAACAGCAAAAAGCCATAAGTGGAGTCATTTTTGACGGAGCAATGAATGAACCACTGATCGGTGCCAATGTCATTGTCAAAGGCACAACCAATGGAACTGTTACAGATTTGGATGGCAAATTCACTCTGGAAGCAAATCCTAATGACATCCTGGTTATCAGCAGCATCGGTTTTAAAACCATTGAGATCAAAGCCTCAGAAGCTACTAAAGGAAAAATCATCCTGAGTGAAGACTCACAAGCCCTGGATGAAGTTGTTATTGTAGGTTATGGTACACAAAAGAAAGTAAATCTTACCGGAGCCGTCGCCTCTGTAAGCTCTGAAGAATTAAAGGAACGTGTAAATACGAATGTATTGGCATCCGTACAGGGACAGGTTCCGGGCGTTACAATTATCAGCCGTCCCGGTGCAGCACCATCCATTAACTTCCGTGGACGTGGTAACCTGGGTACCTCATCACCGCTTTTCGTGATTGACGGGGCGATTGCCGATGCCACTGTCTTTTCTGCTCTCGATCCGAACACTATCGAAAGCGTATCCTTCCTGAAGGATGCCGCATCTTCCGCTATTTACGGTTCACGTGCCGCTTATGGTGTTGTTATGGTTAAAACCAAAGGTGGTAAAGAAGGCGACCTGAAGGTAAATTATAATGGATACTTCGGCGTAAAAATGGCTACATACACACCGAAAGTTCTTAGTTCCGAATGGTATGCCCGGTTGGCTAACGAAGCTGCATTAAATGACAATCCCAATGCACAAGTCCCTTATACAGATGAAATGATCCAGAAATTCCGTGACGGATCGGATCCGGATATGTACCCGAATACCAACTGGTACGATCTTGTATTGGATGATGTATCTACAATCACAAAGCATTCGTTGAGCTTCAGTGGCGGTAACAAAGTAAAATATTATACCGGCTTAGGATATACTTTCGACGACAAATTCACGCCGGGAGCAAATAGTAATCGTTACAACCTGACTACAAATATATCTTCAGACATCAAGTCATGGGTTTCAATGCGTGCCAACATCAATTATATCCAGGATGATAACAAATCGGATAAAGGAGGAATCAGTTACGTTGAATTACTGACAGTTCCGTCCACATATGTTGCCAAACAAAGTAACGGAGAATGGGGTAGTTATGAAGGAGGAAAACCTGCTTCTACCGTAAATATGCTTCGTAACCCGTTGCGCAAACAAAACCAAGGTAACTGGTCAAAAAACAAAACGACCAATACGCTTCTTAACCTGGCGCTGGACTTCAAACCCGTGAAAGGTCTTGTTTTAACCGGTGAAATGATCTATAAAGTGTATGACTACAAAGGTACCACCTACGATGCCAGCACTTCTAAGATCAAAGACTTCAAAACCGGGCTGGAACTGAACGGCTCACAGACAGACGAGTCGAAAATGACTTACGAATGGATCGAACATAACCGATTGACATATAACGGACTTGCCAACTATGAATGGAGTAATGACAAACATAGTTTCAATGTATTAGCCGGTGTTTCCTATGAACATTATCAATACCAGAAACAAAAATCGTATCGCAAAAACTTCCCGACCAATAATATGACCGACCTGAATGGCGGTTCAAGCGCACCGAACGACACCGGTACGGAAGGAGGCTCAAACGAAAACAAGATGCTTTCATACTTCGGGCGTGTCAACTACAGTTTTATGGATCGTTATCTGTTGGAAGCCAACTTACGTACAGACGGTTCTTCCCGTTTCCACAAAGATCATCGCTGGGGTATCTTCCCGTCATTCTCTGCCGGGTGGCGTATCAATCAGGAAGCATTCATGCAGGATGTAAGCTGGATCAATAACCTGAAACTACGTGCTTCATGGGGTATGTTGGGTAATATTAATAATGTAGGCGATTACGATTATTTCTCTACTTATCAGCAAGGGGGCAATTATAATTTTGAAGATGGTATCGTAAACGGTATCCAGGAAGCTAAACCGGCCAACACAACTTTAGGCTGGGAAAAGGTTGCCATTACAGATGTCGGTCTGGACTTTTCTATCTTCAACGGATTAATTGATTTCACAGGTGACTATTACAATAAAGTAACCAACGACATCCTGTTAGGTTACAACGTACCTTACGAAGTGGGTATTTATAAAGATTTTAAACCCTCACAAAATATCGGTAGCGTCAGCAACAA
Organism: Parabacteroides caecihominis; assembly: GCF_023656785.1. Taxonomy (NCBI): domain Bacteria; kingdom Pseudomonadati; phylum Bacteroidota; class Bacteroidia; order Bacteroidales; family Tannerellaceae; genus Parabacteroides; species Parabacteroides caecihominis. Next base: position 20,666 of record NZ_JAMOKS010000033.1, on the reverse strand, counting down.
AGGTATTGAGTTCGGTATCACGCACAACAAAACAATCGGTGACTTCTCCTACTCTGTCGGTTTTAACATGAGTAAGAACTGGAACAAAATTACCGACTTGGGCGCATCCGATCCGATTTACGAAGATCCATGGATCAAGAAGGTGGGTTATGCAATCGGAACATTCTACGGCTGGCGTACAGATGGCTTGTTAAGCCAGGAAGACATCGATAGCGGAAACTATGTAACAGATGGTATGACTCCCCAGGCCGGTGACATCAAATATGTCGATCTGAACGGAGACGGAAAACTCGATGCAGAAGACAAAGACTTCCTGGCCTGCGACGTTCCGGACATTACCTATGGTATCAATATCAACCTCCGTTATAAAGGATTTGAACTTAGTGCATTCGGACAGGGCGTTAGCGGTACAAAACAGTATTTCTGGCAGGAACAAGCCTGGGCATTCTCCGACAATGCCAGTCCGCGCGAATATCACCTGAAAAGATGGACACTGGATAATCCGAATCCGAACGCCGCTTATCCGAGAATCTATTCCCGTACAAGCGCACACTCGACATACAATAACCGTTTCTCTGAATACTGGCTGATGAATACCGACTATTTCCGCATCAAAACAATTACGCTCGGCTACACATTCAATAAGAAAACACTGGAAGCCTTAAAAATGGATGCCCTGAAAGTATATGTTGCAGCAGAAAATCCGTTCACGATCCGTGCAGACAAGAGAATGGAAGATTTTGACCCGGAAACCGGAAACGGTCGCGGACAAGATACAAGAGGTATTTCTTCTATCGCACTGGGAGTTAACCTGACATTTTAATTGATTGTAAAGAATTAGACATATGAAAAATATAAATAAACTATTCAAAAGCATCGCATTCTGTACGATAATAGGTGCAACTGTCACAAGCTGTGATTTAGAGGTTGAGCCGCCTTCAAGTATTGCTTCCGAAACATACTGGACATCGGAAAAGGATGCCTGGATGAACCTGAATGTAATCTACTCCAATACGATTCCGGGAATCGGCATCTATGACGATACTTATTCTCCGGATGCATATTGCCAGTATTCATGGGAATCAAGCGGTTCCACTTTCCTGCAAAATGGAATGAGTGCCGCTTACGATGCCGGCTGGAACTTCGAAACGATCCGTAAAGCAAACCTATTTTTATCACAAATAGAGAGTTGCCCTATGGACGAAGACCTAAAAGCACGTTTCATAGCTGAAGCCCGCGTTATGAGGGCATGGCAATACCTGTCACTTACACAGACTTTCGGTAAAGTGCCTCTGATCACAGAAGTTCTTCCCTATGATGCTGAAAATGTGACACGTGACGAAGTAAGCGTTATCCGCGAATTTATCATGAAGGAACTAACAGAAGGGGCAGCAGGTTTACCTGATAAATACTCAGGAGGTTATCCGAATGAAAAAGGCCGCATCACCAAATATGCAGCACTATCCCTGAAAGCCAGAGCCGCACTGAATTTCGGAGATTACGCAACTGCCGAAAGCACAGCCAAAGACATCATGGATAACGGAGGTTTCTCTTTGTTCCGCATCTCTTCACTAAGCGATGCACAGCAAAAAGAAGCTGATGAAATGGACCTATATGTTGATTTCGCCAAATTCAATATCGACAAGGATAAATTCGTAAAGGGAATGTTTAGCTACGAAACACTGTGGCACACAGAGAATGGCAATACGGACAACCCCGAATATATCATGACCCGTCAATATGCTGCATCCGACTGGGATTATCAGGATATGGTACGATATACTAGTATGCGCCCAAACCAGCTGGGTGGATGGTCTTCCGTCACTCCTACCCAGAATTTGGTTGACACATACTGGGCCGTAGACGGCAGTAAGCCTAGTCTTCCTTCTAAAACAGAACGTGCCTCCAACTATACGGAACTGAGAAAGGAAGCAGATGAATTCATTGCAGCCGACAATAAAAACACCTTTCGTCTTTTTGTTGAGAACAAAGTAAAAAGCGGAGAGATTAAGAATGAGAAATACATCAGCGAATACCGTAACCGCGACAGTCGTTTGTATGTATCCATTATGTTACCATTCAAAGGATGGTATGAAACAAATTATGGAACGGATTTCGCTTACGAATGGATAAAAGGTGGTAACAATGAATCTAAAACAGGATTCAACTTCCGCAAAACATTGCCTCTGGAAAATGACCCGTCCGGATACGGACAAGCCACAGGAGATTATCCATGCATTCGCTATGGAGAGATCTTGCTGATCTTTGCCGAAGCCAGAACGCAAACAACCGGTTTCGACGGACAAGTGCAGGCCGCATTAAATGAACTGCGCGACCGCTGCGGTATGCCGAACGTCCCGACCTCTTTATCCAAGGAACAAGGACTTGAACTAATCCGTAACGAACGCAGGATCGAACTGGCAGCTGAAGGATTCCGCCTGGATGACATGATTCGCTACGGTGCCGCCTATTGCAAAGAACAGATCGACAATGTAGATATCACCATGCCGGACGGAGAAAAAGTGATTACTATGAAATGGGATAATCGTATGCTGTTGAAAGCAATACCTCAATCGGCTATCGACCTGAACCCTCTTTTGAAAGCAGATCAGAATCCGGGGTATTAATCCTTGAAATATATTATATTAGTAAATGTGCCGGAAGAATATCCGGCACATTTCATATACACTCAAAACATCTGAAACTGCAAAGAAGAACCATCAAGCAAACCCGAAATAATAAAGAAACAGTAAGTTAGGATAGAAAATAATTGTTATCTTCGTCCCCAAATTAACTACTAACAATTTATAATTCATGAGGAAAAAAGGTTTAACGTTATTAGTGGCAACTACTTTAGCCAGCAGTGTTCTATTTTCATCTTGCATCGGATCATTCGGCTTAACTAACAAACTTCTTGACTGGAATAAAAATATTGACAGTAAGTTCGTTAACGAATTAGTATTCATTGCATTCTGGATCGTCCCCGTATATGAAATTTCTGCACTTGCAGACATACTGGTCCTGAACTCCATCGAATTCTGGAGCGGAGATAATCCTGTTGCCGATGCCGGAACAGTAAAAACAATCAATGGAAAAGACGGTGTTTACACGGTTGAAACCAAGAAAGACGGATACCATATCCAAAAAGAAGGTGAAGAAAAGGCAATTGACCTTGTATTCAACGAAAGCGATAAAAGCTGGAGCGTAGAAGCTGACGGTGAAGCTACAAAACTGTTAAAGTTCAAAGACAACGACGAAGTTGTCATGTACCTGCCGGATGGTAAGGAAATGAATGTTGAATTAAACCAGGCAGGTGTATTGGCATTCCGCCAGGTAGCTGAAGGTTATTCTTTTTACGCAGCAAAATAAGAAACAACATTTGAATGGAGGTGTATCAAAAGTCACTATCCTGTCATCCCGGGCTTAACCCGGGATCCCATACTAACAATGTACATTAACGTAGTATGAGTTGGCGGATCAAGTCCGCCATGACAAAACTGGCTGTTGTAACACCTCCATTTTTTTATCAGATACTACCAACCTAAATAAATACAAATGAAACACTTGGTTAAGAAAGCAATGCTCACCGGAGCATTCGGTTGCTTCCTTTTGGGTACTGCATTGGCTGATAATGCGACTGCATCCCAGGACACGAAGCCTTACTGGCAGGACGTTCAGGTCGTTGCCGTAAACAAAGAACTGCCGCGCAGCTCGTTTATGACGTACGGCGACCGTTCGACAGCCCTTACTTCACGTTTTGAAAAGAGTCCCTACTATTCATTACTGAACGGAACCTGGAAATTCTATTTTGTAGACTCCTACAAAGATCTTCCGGCAAATATCACAGATCCTTCCACAAGCACTTCTTCCTGGGATGATATTACCGTGCCGGGTAACTGGGAGCTTCAAGGACATGGTACAGCCATCTATACAAACCATGGCTACGAGTTCAAACCCCGTAACCCGCAGCCTCCGTTATTGCCGGAAGCAACTCCGGTAGGCGTTTACCGTCGTGATTTCGAAATCCCGGCAAACTGGGACGGACGTGATGTGTATCTGCACATTGCAGGTGCCAAATCAGGCCTATACGTTTATGTGAACGGCAAGGAAGTCGGATACAGCGAAGATTCTAAAAATCCGGCAGAGTTCCTGATTAACGACTATCTGCAACCGGGAAAGAATGTTCTTACCCTGAAGATATTCAGATGGAGCACCGGTTCATATCTGGAATGCCAGGACTTCTGGCGCATCAGCGGTATCGAACGTGATGTATTCCTGTGGTCACAACCCAAGATTGCAGTAAACGATTTCCGCGTAATCTCTACCTTGGACGATACTTATAAAAACGGGATCTTCAACCTGGCCGTAGACATCAAAAACCATACGAAAGCAGCAAAAGACATCACTGTATCTTACGAACTGCTGGATGCAAAAGGACAGACTGTTGCAACTGCCGACAACAAGTTATGGGTCGGAGCCAACAGTATCAAGACAGCTTCTTTTGAAAAAGAGCTGAACGATGTCGCCACCTGGAGTGCTGAACATCCGAATCTTTACAAACTGTTGATGACGGTAAAGGAAGACGGTAAAGTAACGGAAGTCATTCCTTCGAACGTTGGTTTCCGCCGCATCGAAATCAAACCGATTGACCAGATTGCCGGCAACGGGAAACCCTACACCGTGCTATTGTTCAACGGACAGCCGATTAAGTTCAAAGGGGTGAATATCCACGAACATAACCCACAGACTGGCCACTATATGACAGAAGAACTGATGCGTAAAGACTTCGAACTGATGAAGAAAAACAACATCAACTCTGTACGTTTGTGCCACTATCCGCAGGACCGTCGGTTCTATGAACTCTGCGACGAATACGGATTATATGTCTATGATGAAGCCAACGTGGAATCGCACGGTATGTATTATAGCCTGAGCAAAGGCGGTTCGTTGGGTAACAATCCGGAATGGTTGCTGCCGCACATGGACCGTACGATGAATATGTACGAACGTAACAAGAACTATCCGTCGGTAACTATCTGGTCTTTGGGTAACGAAGCCGGTAACGGATATAACTTCTACCAGACTTATTTGTATGTAAAGAATAAAGAAAAAGGATCAATGAACCGTCCGGTCAACTACGAACGTGCTCTTTGGGAATGGAATACCGACATGTATGTACCGCAGTATCCAAGTGCTGGATGGCTGGAAGAAATCGGAAAAGAAGGTAGCGACCGTCCGATAGCTCCTTCCGAATATGCCCATGCCATGGGTAACTCGACCGGTAACCTTTGGGGACAGTGGAAAGCTATCTACAAATATCCGAACCTCCAGGGTGGTTGGATTTGGGACTGGGTAGACCAGGGACTTCTCGTTAAGGATGAAAACGGCAAAGACTATTATGCTTACGGTGGCGACTTCGGTGTAAATATGCCTAGCGACGGTAATTTCCTTTGCAACGGTATCGTAAATCCGGACCGCACTCCGCATCCGGCCATGAAAGAGGTGAAATTTACACATCAGAACGTTGGTTTCGATGCCGTGGATGTAGCTAACGGCGTGTTTAAAATCACGAACCGCTTCTACTTCACCAACCTGAAGGATTATACGATTACATATACTGTAAAAGCAAACAACAAGGTAATCAAGAGTGATAAAGTTTCACTTGACCTGGCTCCGCAGGCTTCACAGGAAATCACTGTTCCCGTAGCAGGTCTGAAACCACAGGCCGGTGTCGATTATCTGGTTAATTTCGTTGTTACTTCTAACAAACAGGAAGGTGTAATTCCTGCCGGTTACGAAATCGCTCAGGACCAGTTCCGCTTACCGATAGAAGCCGATAAAGTTGCTTATAAGGCAGGTGGTCCTAAACTGGCCGTATCAGAAGAAGGTGACAATGTAAAAGTTACATCTTCCAAGGTGAACTTCGTGTTCGACAAGAAGTCAGGTGTTGTTAGTTCCTATAAGGTGGGTGGCACGGAATATTTCAACGAAGGCTTCGGTATCCAGCCGAACTTCTGGCGTGCTCCTAACGACAATGACTACGGAAGCGGTAACCCGAAACGTTTAGAAATATGGGAACTGTCAAGTCGTAACTTCAACGTGACTAAGGCTGCTGCCGAAATCGTCGACGGAAATGCCATCGTAAATGTGGAATATAAATTACCGGCCGGTAACGAATTCCTTATCACTTATAAGATTTATCCGGACGGTGTAATGAATGTGGCTACCCACTTCACCCCGGCTCATCTGGATGGCGTAAAGATTGGAATCTCCGAAGCGACTGCCACTGCTACGTTTTCACCCGGACGTGACAAAGTCAGCGACCGTGACAAAATGGTTGTTCCCCGTATCGGCGTACGTTTCCGTCTGCCGGTGACTATGGACCAACTGGAATATTTCGGTCGCGGACCAGTAGAAAATTATTGGGACCGTAAAGCCGGTTACATGATCGGGCAATACAAGAGCACGGCAGAAGAGCAATACTTCCCCTATGTTCGTCCGCAGGAAAACGGTCACCATTGCGATACCCGCTGGCTCACATTAGGCGGCAAAGGCAAGAACCTGTTAATCGTTGCTGACGATGATATGGAATTCAACGCCATGCGTAACTCCGTAGAAGATTTCGATGCCGGTAAGACAACCAACCGTCCGTACCAGTGGAACAACTTCACACAGGAAGAAATCAACAACCGTCCGAACATCGGTCCGTACGATAAACCTCGCCAGACACACATCAATGATATTACCCCGCGTAACTTCGTTGAAGTATGTGTTGACCTGAAACAACAGGGACTGGCCGGTTACGACAGTTGGTATTCACGTCCTGAACCTGAATATACATTACCTGCTGACAAGGAATACAAGTGGGGCTTCACTTTAATCCCGGCAGAAAATGCCAGCAGCGCACAAAAGAAAGCGGGCTATAGCTACAAATAAATAAAGCAATCATAAGATAGAAAGGGGACTCTGTGTATTCAGGGCCCCCTTTTTTATATTATGTGAATTCGGTATAACTAATTTAGAAATATTTGAACTATCGGTTTATAGTGACAATGTGGACCCGAAGGGTTCAACCATAGCATGTTGTTCGCCCCTTTCAGGGACGTCCATCCGGCGGATATTTTAATCCCCCGGCTTCACCGGGGGCTATTCACAGTCAGTCCCTTCGGGACAAAAATATCGTCTGTGATAATCCGCGTGTTCCGCGTTGTCCGTGTTCCATTCTCTTGGTTCATATCTGATAATAACTGAAACAAATTAATTCCGCGAACAGGTAAATAAACAGAATAGAAAGATACTACACAAAGTTTTGTATATTTATCTGCCATCTGCAACCAATCCATATAACACACTGTATATATGCCATATAGATGGTGACAGATACCTGATTTTATCTGCAACCACATCTGCCATCTACCACTCTTTAATTGATATTATTCTGAAGCGTTTACTATATATGCAGGTGACAGATGGCAGATACAGTGGCAGATAAATACACTGCATCTGCAACCCCTAATTTATTGGTAATTAATAATATATCCGAGATAGTAACAGATGGCAGATGTTTTTGTAAAACATTATGTATTATATTTGTATCAGCTTAGAGAAATTGTCACTGAATATTATCTCAAAAGTTACTACTTATTATCACTAAAGTCACTGCTAACTAATGCATAAGTCGTTAGCAAGTATTACTACCCTGTACAGGATAGCCGATTACGGTGTACAGGTTGTTCGACTAAGGTGTACACCCTAATCCACCAGGGTGTACAGGATAATTTTACTGAGTCAGGACTTTAGAGATAGAAGTTAAGGAGGTATGTAATTGTTTATCCTTTACTTCTTTATAATAGATGAAAGAAGTAATCTTTCCGTGCCTACTACATCATGAAACTAAGTAACGCCAGCCGTATATCCGAATAACGGAATACATACCCTGCTGAAAGTAGCCGCGCCGGATAAGCCTGTTGTCCTTTGGTGATTAATTCTTCTCCCTCTCCATAGAGATACCTGAATACTCTCCGGGGAAGGGGTAACCATGCCGGGCGATGCATCACTTCGGCAACCACCTTTGTAAAGGCCCGGTTCGTCAGTGGTTGGGGAGCAACCAGATTGACAACTCCCGATAAATCCTTATGTTCGATAATAAACTGCATGGCATGCAGCACATCTTCTATATGTATCCAGGAGAATCCCTGTTTGCCGGAAGCAATCTTTCCTCCGACAAAAAAGCGGAATGGAAGCAACATCTTAGGTAATGCCCCTCCATCCTTTGACAATACAACCCCAAAACGGGCTACCACCAACCGGATGTCTCTCGACAACTTCTGCGCCTCATCTTCCCAACGGATACAGACATCAGACAGGAAACCCGTTCCCACAGACGTACTGCTTTCTGAATAAATACCGTTATCCGGATAAATGCCGATGGCTGATGCGGAGATAAATACCTCCGGCTTCACCTCCATCTCATTGATGATAGATACCAGCCGCCTGGTAGTATAAATACGGCTGTTCATTATTTTACGTTTGGCTTTCCTTGTCCAACGCTGGTTTATCGTAGCTCCGGCCAAATTGATTACAACATCACATCCGGTCAATGCCTGTTTCAGCTTTTCGTCCGACCTCGAACGGAACATCGCATGTTTCAAAGGGACAACGACATCTCCGCCAACAGATAGAAACTCTGTCAGATGCTGTCCTATAAAACCTGAATTACCGCTGATTGCAATTCTCATCTCCTTCTTCTTCAATATTATTCTTCAATAATAAAACAAGAAGGGTTTATAGTTTGTTGTAACTAGTTGGATGACAATTGTATTAAAGGTTGTAATTCTTGTTCAAAAATTTCTTTACTGATAATACGGTAATGCGGAGAGTAACTGTCTTCAAACGCTTTACTGTGATGGCCGACATATTCGCCGCGTTCCAGGCGGTCGTCAATCTCTTTCCTGTCATTCTCATAGTCCGGCAAGGATAGGTTCATCGAACGGATAATCGCCTCAATCCGGTTCCATTCTTTTTGCCATTCGGCTACGGTAACCGGACGGATGCCGTTCACACTACGGATAAAAGCATCAAAAAAGGTCTGGTAAGGAATCTGTCCGTTCTTTATCACCGATAAGTTTACCCGGTAGAAATTACCCTCCCAACCGGTCGGCTCTGCAATCTCCCCTTCCGTTTCCGTATAAGAAGCCATTTCGCGGCGAAGATAATTACCGGCGGCTGTTGTGTCGCTGACGATATGCCCCGGACCGAACTTATCCTGGAAAAAGTTCTTGTACAAATCTTTCAACGTTGATTTCGGATACCCCTGCATCTGCCGTTCGACGGCTGAACGGACGGCCTTATCAAAGTCAGTCTTCTCCGCCGCAGAGACCCACAGGCAGAGAAGACTGAAAAAAGAGATAAGCAGATTGCGCTTCATGCTTATTTGATTACTTCTTTTAATGTATTAGGCAAATCTTCGCCAGTGATATTCTTGGCGATGATTACACCGTCAGGATCGAGCAATACGTTTGCCGGAATGCCGCGGACACCATACAAGGCAGGTATCTCTGAATCCCAATATTTCAAATCGGAGACGTGTGTCCAGGTCAGGTTGTCATCGGCGATGGCCTTCAACCATTTGTCTTTATTGTTATCCAGGGAGATACCGATAATCGTAAAGTTCTTATCCTTGTAATCCTGGAAAGCCTTCACTACATTCGGATTCTCACGACGGCAGGGAGGACACCAGGAAGCCCAGAAATCAAGTAATACATATTTACCGCGGAAGTCTGACAGAGAGACAGCCACACCGGCTGTATCCGGCAAAGAGAACTCGGGAGCCGTCTTGCCAATCTGCACATTCTCCAACTGGCCGATGATGCCATCCAGGTCTTTTACATAAGGACAGTCAACCAGCGCCGGAGCTATCTTGGCACGGGTCGCCTTCAACTGGTCCAACGGAAGCTGATAGGTAAAATAACGATACAGGTAGAAAGCCGCAGCCGGCGAATCCGGGTACTTGCTTATCAGGCTATCTATATCGAAACCTTTCTCAAAGACCTTACTCTGGTTTTCCTGGAAAATCGTATTGACCGGAGAGTTCTGAACGATAATCGTCTCGCCGTCATTTCCGAGCGTTACGTCCATATTCGTATTCTCAACAAAGAGTTGCGCCGGATAATTCATATCCTCGGTAGCCAGGCCATACAGCAGGGGCTGGCTCACTTCTCCCTTGAATGTGAATTTACCATCCTTAATCTCGGCGGTATCCACATCGAAGAACATTTTATTACGGAACGTTTTCAGGTAAATCTTACCGTCAGGCATATTCTCCACGACTCCGTTTATCACATAACCTTTAGGCGTTTCCTGGCAACTTGCCAACAGGAACACAGCCATAACCATCATTACTAGTTGTTTCATTTTGCTTTACTTGTTTTTATAGTTGACAGGCGCAACTTATTTAACATCGGGATGATGATACCTTCCTTTCTTCAGGGTAATCTTGCCATATTCTATGGCACGTACCGGACAACGGTGGATGCAGGCAACACATTGCACGCAGGTATCCGACCAGACAGGCTTTCCTTCGGACAGCGTTATGGTCCCGGTCGGACAAACTTTCTCACACAAACCGCATGAGATGCAGGCATCCGTTACCCGAAAGGAGTTCTTCCCTATGGCAAAATTAGCAAAAAGAGGATATATCCAGTAGCTTTTCAGTCCAGGCAGGCTTCCTTTATTGTATAAATTAACGTTTTTACTTTCGCGGATAGCAGCAGCGATAGCAGCGACGGCGGCGGGCGCATCTTCCAGTTTCTGTCTTTCGACTTCCTTGCTGTCTACATCAAAACCAGGCAGGAGGATATAGTTATTCGGCATAATGACCGAGTAACCAGCCGTAAGCGTAATCCCCCGTTTAGACAAGGCTTTCTGCATCCTGTCAGCGGTATAACCGCATTCGTCGCCACAGGTGGATACAGAATATACGGGTTGCTTATCGTAGCCGGTCAGCTTCAGCTTCGAGATAAAACGGGTAACAGGGACAGCCGGTCCCCACGAATGTACGGGATAGACAAACAGCACTTTCTCATCTTCCCTGAGCGGGCAGACAATTTCCTTTTTATTGGTTTTTAACTCCTCCGCTATCGAAACGACAGGTTCTCCCAACGCGATACTCAAAGCATTCGCCACCCAACGGGAGTTTCCGGTACCTGAAAAGTAAAATATCATACGCGTATCTCTGTTTTGCCCACAAATGTAAATATAATTCAGAACTAATATCTTATCTTTGTCAAATAAGAAAACCAAAGAAGAGATATTATGACAACAATGGAATTAAATTTACGGAAACAAAACTTTACCGAGTTCATCCTTTCGATGGATGAAGAGGAGTTCACTGAATTGGAGAAATACGCTAAAGCATTATCTCTAAAAAAGGCTGCATCTAAAAGTAAGCCCTATCCCTGGGCTCTATCCGAAAAAGAATTGACATCTTGTGTTAGGGAAGCCAGGGAAGATGTCTTGTATGGGCGTTGTATTTCCGACGAAGACCTGACAAAAGAAATGGGAGAATGAACTGGTATGGACTACTTGTGCCAGAAAACAATTAAAAAACATCAAACTGTACTATAAAGAGATGGCTAGCGAAAAAGTTGCCATGTTCATTATTTTACAAATCCAGCAAACGGCACAACGACTAATTAATCAACCTTACCTGGGAAAAATAGAACCGGCATTAATAAACGAACCAGAAGGCTTCCGCTCTATTATTGAAGGCAACTATAAAATTGTTTATTGGGTTGATGGAAATGTAATACGCATTATTACCGTATTCGATACCCGGCAAACCCCTGATAAATTAAGGAGTTTACTCAATCTATAAATCAAAAAGCCCCGATAACGAATATCGGGACTTTTTGGTTTATATCCAATCTCTTACAACTCCACATCCCAAACCCCGGCACTCTTCTCCAGCTCCACCAGCGCCGCACTGTAATTGAAGAGTGTTTCTATATACTGGGCCTGCACATCATCATACGTCCGCTGGGCATCCAGTACCTCCAGGAGGGAGACTTCTCCACGGTTATAGCTGTAAATCTTTCCGTCGATTACCTCCCGGGCAGCATGAAGCATACCGTTTTCATAATGACTGACCTGCTCCATCAGCGACTGATAACTCCGGTATGCCTGCATAACCTCCGTCTGTACCTGCAACAAAGCCTGCTGATACTGCGTCTCGGCCTGCTGTTCACGGAAACGGGCGGCACGGACAGTCCCCTTATTGAAGTTGGAAAACTTCAGGGGAATGGCAATCCCGGCCGTCACCCCGGTAAAGGGCGGTGCCGGAGCCTCCTCATTATGCACCCGGGCATTCTTACTGACGGCAATAGACAGATCGACATCCGTATTCCGTTCCCGCCGGGTCGCTTTCAGGGCACGGGAAGCGACTTCCTTATTCTTCATGGCCGCTACCAGGTCGGCACGATTCATCGAAGCAGTGGAAATCAGGTCGGCAAGCACAAAATCACGGGGTGAAATCTGCAATGAAGCACCGGGGACATACAAGGTATCGAGGGCAACCGAGCCGGTCAACAGGTTCAGATTAGAAAAAGCATTATGCAAATCAGTTTCCGCCTGCAATAATTCATTTTTCAATATCCCTGCCTCCAGACGGCTCTGGATAGCATCAATCTCCATGATTTTCCCTAAAGTAAAACGGACACTGTCGCTCTCTGCCAGCTGCCGGATATTCTCATAGGCGTTCTGTTTTACCTTATATAATTCATATTGTTTCAACGCCTCCAGGTAGGAAACGGTTGCTTCGGCACGCAGGTTACGGAAATAATCGGCAAGGAGTGCCTTTGTCAACTCGCTTTCACTACGGGCCAACGCGATATTCGCTCCCCGCTTTCCGAAAGAAAACGTTTTACTCAGTTCAACCTCCACCCCTTCTCCCATTTGCAGACTTCCGTTCTCGTTGTTGAAATAAGAAACGGACAGGTTCGGGTCGTTGAATACTTTCGAAGCAACCACTTCCGCCTCGGATACATTCATATTCAAACGTTCGGCTGCATACTCCAGATTCCCTTCCGCCACCTTCTCCATATAATTGCGGTAAGAAAGGGGAACCATTTGCTGTGCACTGCCGGCCAGGCTTCCGGCAAGCAGGCACATTGTTATATAATGTCGCATAGTTACTATTTTTAATCAGACATTCGTATTCTTTACATCAGAAGATACTATCTCTTCATCCAGATAATGCTTTTCCACCAGATAGTATAAGGCAGGAAGCACATAAAGCGTAATAACGGTCGCAAACAACAGTCCGTACACAATCACCGTCGCCAGCGGACGTTGCACATCGGAACCGATACCTGTACTCAACGAGGCAGGCAGCAAACCGAGCACAGCCACCGTTGCCGTCATCAGAATCGGACGGAAACGGTGTTTCGCCCCGGTTATGATTGACTGCTTGAAACCGCGGTCACGGCTACGCAGGTTATTGATATGCGAAATCATAATCACACCGTTTTGTATAGCGACACCAATCAAGGCTATAAAACCGACGGCAGAGGATACATTCAACGTCATCCCCCGGACGTTCAATGCCAGCATCCCTCCGAAAAGGGCCAGGGGAACCACACACATCATCAAAGCCGCCTGGCGGAATTTTCCACAGGCAGCAAACAACAACAGCAGCATAATACCCAACGCCAAAGGGACTACTGCCGCCAGACGGTTATAGGCACGGTGCTGGTTCTCGAACTGACCGGCCCATTGCAGATGGACGGTGTCGTGATTATAATCTACGTCGCGGTCAATCAACCGGTTCGCTTTATTCAGAAACTCCGTCAAATCCACACCGCGCAGGTTGACATGGATGGTCAGGTGGCGCTTGTTCATCTCACGGGAGATTGTACTGGCACCGGTTGTCATTTTCACTTCGGCAACCTGCGAAAGCGGTATCTTTGCTCCGGCCCCATTCGTCAGTAACAGATTGCCGATACTTTCGGGCGAGTTACGGCTGGCGTCGTCGAAACGGCAAATGACGTCATAGCTTTTACTGCCGACGAAGATTTGCGAGATGGCTTTTCCCCCGATTGCCAGTTCAATCATATCGGCAACATCGGAGAAGTTCAGACCATATTGGGCAATACGGTCGCGGTCGGCAATAATCTGTAACTGGGGCAACGGCGGTTCCTGGTCGATAGCCACGTCGGCAGCACCGGGAATCGTTCGCAACACATTCACGACCTTATCGGCTATATGGCGGGTATCGGTAATGTCATCTCCATAAACCTTTATCGCCAGATCGCTGTGAGCACCGGCGATCTGGTCCATGACCATATCGATAATCGGCTGGGAGAAGCTGACGGTATATCCGGGCATAGTCGACAACTTTTCAGACATTTCCTCGATAAGGTCCGCCTTCGTCTTGCCGAATTTCCAGGTGTCGTAAGGCTTCAGCCCAACTCCGCATTCGATATGTGACAACGAGAAGGCTTCGGCTCCCTCATCGTCGCGTCCGACCTGTGTCATGACATAAGAGACTTCATCAAACTGTTTCAATGTTTTGCGAAGCTCCGCTCCCATCGCCTTCGACTTCTCGATAGAGATACCCGGAGGCAATTGCACCTGTACCCAGATAGCCCCTTCGTCCAAAGGCGGAAGGAAATCTTTTCCTACCGTATAGCTCAATACGCCGGCTGCCACCAGAATAAGGAACAAGGGTAACAGGACCCGCTTTGGTTTCTCCAGCAAAGCAATGATTTGCCGGTTATAAATCTCACCTAACTTTTCAAGCCAGCGGTTATGATAAATCTTCCTGGGTTTGTAATAAGCATAGAAAGCCAAGCCCGGTATCAGGAACAATGCCACAGCCAATGCCCCCAACAGGGCATAACCGACCGTATAAGCCATCGGCGTAAAGAGTTTCTTTTCGATATGCTCGAAGGCGAACAGAGGAAGATAAGCGGTGATAATAATTAATGTAGAGAAGAAGATAGGGCGGGCCACTTCGGTTGCACGGCGCAGGATTGAATCTTCCGTCAATATTTCATCGGGATGCCGTTCGCGTTTCTTCAGAATTGTTTCCATCATTACGATAGCCCCGTCTACCAGGATACCGAAGTCGATAGCTCCCAGCGAAAGCAGGTTGGCAGGAATATCGGTCAGTTGCATCAAGATAAAAGCAATCAGCAACGACAATGGGATGGTCAAGGCAACCAGCAAGGCGCCACGCCAACTTCCGAGGAACAGGATGAGCACCAGTACCACCAGCACCATACCTTCAAAAAGCGTATGGGAAACCGTATGCAATGTCGTATCCACCAGGTTCGTTCGGTCCATAAAGACATGTAGGCGAGTCCCTTTGGGAAGGGTTTCATTATTCAGTTCGTCGACCGCCTGATGCACTCCTTCCAGCACCTGCGAAGGATTCTCTCCGCGAAGCATCTGGACGATCCCTTCCACGCCGTCGGAATAATCACGGACGCCGTCGTAGAATCCCAATACCCCTTTACGTTCCAGGCTACCATATTTCAGGGTTCCCAAATCATCCAGATAGACAGGAACTCCGTTCTCAGTCTTGATAACGATACGCCCCAGGTCCTTCAAGTCTTTTACCAGTCCGATGCCGCGAATCACATAACTCAGGTCGCCACGGCTTAACATACTGCCGCCGGCATTCACATTATTCTTTTCTATCTTCTCGGTGATATCGCCCAGCGTCACATTATATTGTTCCATCTTGTGCGGGTTCACCTCTATCTGGTACTGTGTAGTGATACCGCCAAAGTTGCTGACATCGGCCACTCCCGTCACTTGCTTCAGACGGGGGATGACAACCCATTTATGCAGGTCGGTCAGTTCGCGTATATCGAGTTGGTCGCTTTCCAGTACATAACGGAAGATTTCACCGGTAGGCGAAGTCAGCGGGTTCAATCCCGGAACGGCATCATAAGGAAGTTCCACGTCTACCAGGCGTTCCTGCACACGCTGACGTGCCCAGTAATCGTCGATACCGTCATCAAAAACCAGCACGACGGTCGAGAGGCCGAAAGTATTCTTACTTCGCATCACATTCAGTCCCGGCATCCCGTTCATCGCCCTTTCAATAGGGATACTGATTTGCTGTTCTATCTCTTCCGCCGCCAGTCCCGGCACCTGGGTAACGACCTGAACGGTCGTGTCGGCAATATCCGGATAGGCATCAATGGCCAGTCGGGTCCACGAATAATATCCCACTACAGCAAGAAACAGGAATAGTACGAACATCAGCCCCCGCCGGTGTATCGCAGTATATATTATCTTCTTCATAGGATTTATCGTGCATCAAGTAAATAAAAGGCTCCGGTAGTTACAATCGTATCGCCGGAGTTCAGTCCGGTCAGGATAACCGTTTTGCCGTCTTCTGTGACGGAAGTAGTAACCTTCTGTTTGCGATAAGCATTGTTTCCCAATGAGACAAGCACATAAGCGCCTTCCTCTTCCTGAAGGATAGCCGATGTCGGGATACGGATAACGTCGGCACTTCTGTCGCATAGCTTAACCGTCCCGTACATAGCCGGTTTCATCAGGTGGGCACTGTTGTCACATTCGATGAGGACTTCAACCGAACGGGTCTCTTCGTCCAGCATTTCGCTGACATGATAAATCTTTCCGGGCAGAGGCAGGTCGGGCATGGCTACTAGACGAATCTCTACGCTGTCCAGCGATTGTATCATTCCCATATCCTTTTCCTTGACATGGGCAGCCACCCATACTTTATTCAGATTGGCTATCACGGCCACAGGTTCGGCATCTTCCTTGATATACTGGCCGATGACAATACGGTCGGTCACTATTTCGCCCGCTATCGGTGAGCGGACAATCAAAGGTTGTCCTAATACCAGGTCTTCCGGTTCTATCTGGAAGACCTTCAAAGCGGCAACAGCATTTTCATAGTCTTTCTTCTTCAATTCATAATTGACTTCCGCCTCTTCCAGTTCTTTCTGTACGCCGACCTTATTTTGTAGCAGGTCTTTTTCGCGTTTCAGGCTTTTCAAGGCCAGTTCCATCTCCTGTTTAGCCTGATAATACCCTTTTCCCGTCTCAAAGAAAGAAGGAGAACTTATCTCAAAGACCGGACTTCCGGGCGTTACCTTCTGCCCCAACCGTACAAATGATTTGGAGATACGTCCGGCAAAAGGGGAAGCAATCTCGGCATAATTGGAGGGGATAGCTTTCACCACCCCCGAAGTGGAAAACTCCAGGCGGTAAGGTTCTTTCTTCACTACGTCTGTTTTCAACCGGGATAAGATAGGTGATTTATCCCCTATTTGTATCGTGTCGCCCCGCAAAGTTACGGCAACAGCAACCTCATCGTCCTGCTTGTTCTGGTTGCAGGAACATAATACCATTGCCGGAAGCAATAGCATAAGTAATTGTTTCATATTGATTTTCTTGTATTAAATAATTCTTTTCTTCGTTGCTGGTTAATTATTTAATACGGAAAGGCGGAGCACGGAGGCTGACATTACGTACTGAACATACGGGAGTTATATACTTGTGTTGTTGAATGAACACAGAAAGAAGTACCCAGGCTGTCACCAATGTGAGACACAAGGCAGCGGCCTCCATCATGATATCATCCAGTTCTCCAATCGTATTAAAAGCAGACGAACTATGCGTATGATGCGGCAAACCGTCTGCTCCCGGAAGGAAGGGATGGGAATGGGTAATGGAATAAGTCGGGAAATAATGGGTATGGGTGAACGCAGTACCTCCTACATAGTAACTCACAAAGAGTACTATCAGCAGATATTTTGCTATGGTA
The DNA here is from genome assembly GCF_023656785.1 of Parabacteroides caecihominis. Classification (NCBI taxonomy): domain Bacteria; kingdom Pseudomonadati; phylum Bacteroidota; class Bacteroidia; order Bacteroidales; family Tannerellaceae; genus Parabacteroides; species Parabacteroides caecihominis. The sequence continues at coordinate 2,857 of NZ_JAMOKS010000033.1, read as the reverse complement.
GTAAAGATAGATTTCACATGCTCCCGATTTGGACACAAAGGTATCTATTTATTTTGGTAATACTTTTACAAAAAGGTAACGATTCTGTTATTATTTCCTGCATTTCATTTGGTATACGTTATTTTTATCCATTAATTTGCAAGACTTAAACAAACACTGATATGAAAAGGACTATACTTCTCTTCGCAACCATGGCCTGTATGACCATAACTTCCCTTCCGGCACAGGAGGCCGCCGTAAATAAAATCATTGAAACCGGACGTTCCGACAATCAGGTCATGAACCATCTGGACATACTGACCAACCGCTTCGGCGGACGCCCTATCGGTTCGGATGCCTATGACAACGCCACCGAATGGGTAGCCTCCAAGTTCAAAGAATGGGGGCTGGAAGTGGAGTTACAGGAAGCCGGAACTTTACCCGTCGGATTCAACCGGGGTCCGTGGTTCGGCAAACTGCTTGGTGAAAACGGGATGGAGTTGCATTTCGTCACCCCTTCCTATACCTCCGGAACGAAAGGACTTCAACGGGGACATGTACTGCTCGAACCTCTTACACAGGATGAGTTCGACCGGATGAAAGGACAGTTGAAAGGCGCCTGGATACTGGTAAACGGCAAAAACACAGGCTGGCCAATCGATTGGTCGGCAACAGCAGACTATGACCGTGCAGGTGTTATTGCAGAAAACAACACAATCGCTCAAAAAAACCGTGAGATAATGAGGGATAACTGGGTAAATAAAAAGAATACCCCCTTACTGCCTTTAAATGAAGAAAAACCGGCTCTCTTTTACAAGGAAATGTGCGAAGCCGGTGTCTTAGGTTTTATCCAATCGGCTTCTGTCCCACTGCGTGCACTTTATGATAAGAATGTCGTATTCGATAAAGATATGACCATCGAGAAACTTCCGACCGTACCCGATATCAAACTGGATGAACATCAATACGCCATCATCAAACAGATGGTAAAAGAACGCCGTTCCTTTATGCTGGAGTTCGATATACGTAACCATTTCCGCCTGGGACCGGTCAAATATTATAATGTAATCGGTTCCATAAAGGGAAGTAAACATCCGGGGGAATATGTTATGCTGAGTGGCCACCTCGATTCTTTTGATGTAGGAACCGGCGGGGTCGATGATGGTTCAGGCGTTACCCCTGTTATGGAAGCCGCCCGTCTGATTGCCACTTCAGGAGCAAAGCCTAAACGCACGATGCTTTTCTGTGCTTTTGCAGGTGAAGAATTCGGTCTGCTCGGTGCACAGGCCTGGGTTAAGGGGAATCCAAAGAAGATGGATAAAATATCGAATCTGTTCAACCGTGACGGCGGCCCTACTCCTCCGGTGGGTATTAGTGTACCGCAAGCCATGTATGATGATTTTGTGAAGATATGCGAACCGGTAAAGAAGATTAATACCGAATATCCGTTCGAAGTCAAAGTAGCCGAACCGCGTAAACAGCCGACCACCATGGGCGGTACGGATGCTTCCGTCTTTGCACTGGATGGCGTACCGACCATCGGTTTTATGGAGAAAGACATCAAAGGCTATAACTTCAGCTACGATGAGATATGGCATACGGAGCGTGACTTATACACCAAGAGCATTCCTGAATATCAACAACATGCTGCAACGGTCATGGCTATTGTCGGTCTGGGAGTAGCCAACCTCGACCATCAGCTATCACGCGAAGGATTATATCTGAAAGAAGAATAAGAGTAAATCAGGCTACCTGACGACACAAATAAGGCAGACGCCCCTGGGCATCTGCCTTATCTCTTTTACGGTTGTAAACCTTTTTCGATACATGCACCCGGTTATGACTGACCGGACGTCCGTGATTCTCTATTTCCGCTTCCCGGCTTCCCTTGCGGTTTGCCTTGATGTACTCGTCCAGCGGAGAGACTTTCTTTTTCTTCTTCATAGCTGTATTACTTTACGGCTACAAAGATACAATTATTTTTCCGGATATTGTCTTTTTGGATTTTTAGGGAACCATCCTTTCAATACGCGTTCTTCCTGCTCGAATACTTCCTTGATTGTCCAGAACGAAGAAAAGGCAAACACACCGCAGATGGCGGAGACAAAAACACTCTCTATCAGCAAAGAAGCAACCGTTCCGGCAATCCCCAGAAGAAGGAATATCCACCAGCATTTAGTCCCCCAATAATATTCAGCCTTAACAACTATCGGATGAAACAACCCGATTATCAGAAAAGTAACGATACCAATCAGTAGCCCGTCAAAATTTATCATCTCCATATTTGTATTGTTTAATATAAAACAGTTTAATCTGTCTCAACAAAGATACAAAAATCAACTGTCATTCCTCATAAAATATATCTATCTGGATATAAACATCCACAAACCGTTCACCCCTACCTGCACAACTCTTTATCTATATAACTATCCTTTATCAGTATTGCCTAAAAACCATTCGGACATATATCCAACGATTCTTTTGTCAGAGGTAGGTGCAAATAAATTTAGAGGTAGGTCTATTTTCATTTAGAGGTAGGTCTAAATCGATTTACACCTACCTCTAAATAAAAAAACATTAGTACTATCCTTTCTTTTCATCCTAGACGAAAAGGAATCATTGTAGAGAGTTTCCTTATATGATTCCTTTCTTGACAGAGGTAAGTGTTTCAATAATTATCAGATGTGAATGTTTTAGTGTCGCTGCTTGTCCTGAAAGGACTAACTGTGAATAGCCCCCGGTGAAGCCGGGGGACCCAGATATCTACCGGATGGTACGTCCCTGAAAGGGGCGAATAACAGGCTATGATTGAACCCCTTCGGGTAGGGTGTTCAGTAAAGTGTTCTCATTTTAGCATACTTTTTTTAGTGTTTGATTC
>NZ_JAMOKS010000032.1:0-80140 GCF_023656785.1 Parabacteroides caecihominis | reverse complement strand
AAAGTCCAATGAGATAGACCCTTTACTAATCCGTCAGCTGAAGCAGACGGCAAATAAACCTGTTACAAGGCTTGTTTTATTGACTGGCTTTAACACACCCCCTACCCCCTCTCAAGAGGGGAGACAGTTACAACCAGTCAATAAACAGATAGTTCAATTTTGTCTAAACATAAATATTATTCTCCTCCAATAGATAAAAGCGCATATTACCAATAATACTGGTCCATAATCTCTTTCATCCGGGGAGTATCGGCATCGGTGTCGCCGACTTCCTGGCGGAGTGTCAGCAATTCCTGTTTCATCTCTTTGATGATATCCTGATACTGCGGTTCATTGTACATATTCTTATCTTCTTTCGGGTCGACTTGCAGGTCATGAAATTCCCAGGCCGGTGTTGTCGGAGTTTCTTCCGAGCCGGTTGCATTCAGACGGTCGCCGTAAAGGAACATCAGTTTATACCGTTCGTTGCGGATACCCATGTGGGCAGGGCGGATGGAATGGTGTGTCCAGTAACGGTAATACATTTCCTTACGCCAGTCGGTCGGTGTTTCACCTTTCAGGTTCTGACGGAAACTTTCTCCCTGTGATTTTTCCGGCGCCTTGATACCTGCGTAATCGGCAAGTGTGGCAGCGAAATCGACATTCAGGATAATATCCTTGTTGCGTGTTCCCGCCGGAATCTCTTTCGGATAACGAATCACGAAAGGCATGTGCAACGGTTCTTCATACATCATACGTTTATCGAACATGCCGTGTTCACCCAGGAAATACCCCTGGTCGGAGACATAGACGATAATTGTATTCTTGGCCAGTCCTTCTTCATCCAACATCTTGAGCAAGCGTCCGATGTTGTCGTCGATGGTCGCGCCGCAACGCAGGTAATCTTTAATCATTTTCTGATAGATTTTCTTGCGGGCAGCCACTTTATCCATACCTTTCGTAGAGAAAGGCAGTTCCGGATAGCGGCACCACCAGGCATCCGGGTCCTTGGAAGCAGTCTCCCAACGCCATCCCATATTCTCTAGTTGCTGTCCAGTGAAGGCCCTACCCGATTTCTCCGGTCCGAACTCCATCATACTTTCCGGTTCCGGAAAGACAACATCGTCGTACAGATGTTTCATCCGTTCGGGAAAATCCCAGGGTTCGTGCGTTGCCTTGAAATGACAGCACATCATGAACGGTTTGTTCTTATCCCGGTTGCGTATCCAGTCGATTGTCTGATCGGTAACGATATCGGTAGAGAAACCTTTTACCTCGGTGCCTTGCTTGCCCTTATCGTCGTCCACCCAGTTCTCGGCAGTCTTGAAGATCGGATTGACATATTCCCCCTGGTCGTGGAACACATTGAAGTGGTCGAAGCCGGCCGGTTGCCTTTTCAGATGCCATTTACCAATTAAGGCAGTCTGGTAACCGCCGGCCTGCATTTGCTTGGCGATATTATCGACTGCCGGGTCCAGCCCGTCCTCCAGCGTATAGACACCGTTGCGGTGGCTGTATGCCCCGGTCATAATGGCGGCACGGCTCGGTGCGGAGATTGAGTTCGTACAGAAACAGTTATCCAGCACGCAGCCTTCGGCGGCCAGGCGGCGGATATTCTCGTTCTTCACATAGTCGGCCAGAATACCTCCGTAGATACCCCATGCCTGACCTGTATGGTCGTCAGACAGGATAAAGAGAATATTCGGACGTTCTTCCTGGCTTTTCTCTGATTTGTTGGCCGAGTTACAGCCAATAAAAGGCAGGCATGTTGCCAACATACCTGCTTTTACAATTAGATTAGCGTTTCTCATTTCTATATTATTATTTCAGTTTTCCCGGTTCGCGGCGTCCTGGTCCCTTCACACGTGTCAGGTTATCTCCCAGGTCTTTACGCATATCGTCGGCAATCTTCATCAGCTTGGCTGCTTCTTCCGGATATTGGGAAATAACGTCGTAACGTTCTCCCGGGTCACGGCGCAGGTCATACATCTCGGCTTTCTTCAATTCCAGGTTTGTCAAATCTCCCGGCTGTCCGTCGTTACCCGGCACATAAGCACCGTAGGTGACATATTTATGCGGGAAGACCAGCTTGAACTTACCGTCCGTGACCGCTTCCAAATCATTTTTGTGATAATAATAAACGAACGATTCGCGCGGGTTGGCATCTTTCTCCCCTTTTATCAAAGGCAGGATGCTGACACCGTCAATCTTACGCTGGGGCAGCGGTGCACCGCTGATATCTGCCAATGTCGGAAGAAGGTCGATATTGGAAGCCAATTTGTTACAGGTCGTTCCCGGCTGGGTAGTACCTTTCCAGTACATCACGCAAGGGATACGGTTACCTCCGTCGAAAGTGGTAGCTTTAGCCTCACGCAATCCGCCGGCCGAACCGGCATGGTTACCGTAGTTCGCCCACGGACCGTTATCAGACGTAAGGACAATCAGTGTATTTTCTTCCAACCCCTGTTCGCGGAGCGCTTTCAATACTTCACCGACACTCCAGTCCAGTTCCATCATGACATCGCCATACAGTCCCTGTTCGCTCTTTCCTTTAAACTTGTCGGAAACGGCCAGCGGAACATGCGGCATGGAATGTGCCAGATAGATAAAGAACGGTTTATTCTTGTTCTTCTTGATGAAATTGACCGTACGGTTGGTATAATCCGTTGTAAACTGTGACTGGTCGGTGTTATAACCGATAATCTCATTTCCGTCATAGGTCGGCAGGTCCGGGAAATTGAATACCTCTCCCTGCTGCGGATGGAAAGGCCACATATCGTTTGAATAAGGCAATCCGTAATATTCATCGAAGCCGTTCTGCAAAGGCAGGAACTGTTTAGCATCGCCCAGATGCCATTTACCGAAAACTGCGGTACTGTATCCTTTCTGCTTCAACAACTCTCCTATCGTCATTTCATCCGGACTGATGCCATAATCAGAACCCGGTCCCGGAGCACCGGCAAATCCGATACGGTTCGGATAGCATCCGGTCAGCAGTCCGGCACGTGAAGCACCACTGATCGGTTGTCCGGCCAGAAAATGAGTGAAACGGACTCCCTCGGCTGCCATACGGTCGATATTCGGCGTTTTATATCCGTATGCGCCATTATAAGAAAAATCCCCATAACCGGCATCATCGAGGTTGATGATAATGAAGTTGGTGTAGTTCGCTGCAAGTCCCGTTACTGATAGTCCGGAGGCCGCAGCCAAAAGCATTAGCTTACTATTCATGATATCGTGTTTTTATTAGATAATGTTGTTATTATTACCGCATAAGAGCGTTAAAGATACGAATAAAATAAATTTCTTCCGAATGAAATCGTTTTTTCATTCGGAAGAAATCAGAATTACTCCCGCATCCTGGTTCGGATGCGGTAAGGTATGTTCAATTATTTCCAACCTGGGTTCTGCACCAGATTTTCATTTAAAAGAGTTTGTTTCAAAGGAATAGGATACAGATAGCATTTATCTTCCCAACCCGGATTCGGTTTCTCGATATAAGTAACACAGTTTACATAGCGAGGCATTTCCGAACCTTTATACAGACTCTTTGCCAGCGCTTCGCTATTGTAATCTTCTATATTATTAATCTTGACGCCGACAGGCTGTTCATTCAGATAGTTACCTTTTTTCCAACGTTTGATATCGTCAAAACGGAAACCTGAACCCATCAATTCGGAACATCTCTCACGGCGTATCTCCCACAAAACAGGGGCGACATCCGAATCACGGAACTTGTCGAAATCCGCTCCGATATTGTTTACTACCATTGCCGCAACACCGGCACGTGCACGCAACTTGTTGACAGTAGCATCGGCAACGGACTGGTCGAAACGTCCCAGTTCAAACATTGCTTCGGCATGGTTTATCAACACCTCTCCCATACGGAAGATAGGTCCGTCGGTACCTTGTACCTCTCCTTTATCAGCTCCGGGTAACGCATTATAATATTTGTACATGAAGTAACCGGTCTGCGTATCCACACCGCTGACTTTTACTGCCGTCAAATTCGGTATATTCGCAATATAAGAAGCCTTCTTCGACAGGGGCAACATTTTCCTCTCCGGATTATTTTTAGATAACTTACCCATTAGATCCATATACTCACGTTCCACAGCGTTGTCCGTATATTCCCAATGGGATAAATCCGTAGAAACCGTCACCTTATAAGGAGGACAAATTGTATAATACAGACGTAAGTCACGATTCCTGAATTCATCATACACCGTATTATCGCCATCATAAACAGTAGAAGTAGAAATAGGCCGTCCGTCAACACATAAGTATTGTTCTACGAGCTTCTTTGAACCTTCATACAAACGTTCGCCAGTCGTACGCTGAGTCAAATCATGCCCCTTCCCGCTTTCGTTTTCCAGGTACTCCCGATACAGAAGGATACTGCTTTGTCCTTTCAGGCTAGATGAGTTAAACACATCATCATAGTCCGCCATCAGCCCCAAATTCTGGTCGATAAGTTTCTGGGAGGCTTTCACGCTTGCTTCCAGATATTTCGTACCGTCTACATTATCCACACTGCCATGATACTTTCTCCAGGTCCCTTCATACAGACCGAAACGGGAAATAAAAGCACGTACTACATTCGGATTAACCGTATTATCACCGTCACCTTTCTCGTTTATATGCTCTTCGGCATACAAAAGATTTTCCAACATGTGATTGGCAACCACCTCACGGGAATCTTGTTTTGCGTATAATACATCCACATCTCCGGTCCCTACCAGATGTTCCAGCCAGGGCAAGTCGCCGAACTTCTGAAGAAGTTTGAAGTATTCATGAGCACGGAAAAAATAACCGACTCCACGCCAGTGCGCTTTCTCCTTTTCCGTCATCTGTGAGTTTTCGATATTATCCAGCATCAGATTCACCCGGCGGATAAATTCAAACGTCCATGTATCCGCACTTACATTCGAAGCAGACATACGGTTGTTTGCCCAGGCGATACCACGGGCATCATTCGAATCGAACAGCATATCCGATACATCTCCTGCCTGAGGATAGTTCTGATAAGCAATCAGTGTTTTATTATACAATCCCCACGCGTACATTTTAAAATTATCATAAGTCGTAAAGACCGTGTTTTCCGTTTCTTTATCGATCGGGTATTTATCCAGGAATTCATCATTCAGGCAGGAAGTACCTCCAATAAGAAAAGCAGCCAGACATGCTGATAAATATATTTTTTTCATAAGAATCAAGTGTTATACAAATTATAAAGTAACATTAATACCAAAAGAGAATTTCTTCATGAACGGATATAAGTCATTAATACTCATCGTTTGTTCAGGGTCCATTCCTTTATACATATGATGTTTTGTCCAGAGGTCTTCACCACTAAAGAATACTTTAAAAGCCGAAATCGCTCTTGTTTTCTCAAGCCAGCTACTCGGGAATGAATAACTCAATGTGATATTTTTCAGTTTGATGTAAGAGGCATCCATCAGATATTTAGTCTGATTCCTTCTGTTGAAACCATCCGTTCCCTGATTCACACCTGTCTGGTTTCCTAAACGGGGGTAATAAGCATTCGGATTTTCAGGAGTCCAATAATCCAGGTGGTGTTTCAATACAGTAGCAGCAGCATTCGGGTTATCCGTGTTGGTGTGCGGCCATGCCAGGAAATTTGATTTACCGTCCGTACCGACAATCAGGTCACGTTTTCCAACTCCCTGGAAGAATACGGTCAGGTCAAAACCTTTCCAACCCACACCGGCATTGATTGCATACGGATAGCGTCTGGAATTATTACCGATAATCTTTCTGTCACCCGCATCTTTAGCCGTGTTATCACCGGAGTTATCAATTTTACCATTTCCGTTTAAGTCTTTGAACAGGATATCACCCGGTCTCGGGTCACGTACATACGGGTCGATAGTAGGAACTCCTTCTTTCAGTTTATAGATACCTTTCGCCTCATCAATCGTTTCGAAATCATCTTCCGTATAGAAACGGTCTGTAACAAATCCCCAGATTTCCCCTATTTCCTGACCTACACGATAAGTAGACAATGATTCTGTGGGGTTATCGAACTTCGTTACTTTTGAACGTGAATCATACAGGTTCAAACCGATGTTATAACGCCAGTCTTTACCGATACGGTCTCTCCAGTTTATTGCCAACTCCCAACCTTTTGTACGCAGATCGGCCGAATTTTCCAACGGAGAAGAACCGCCAAGCACAGAAGGAAGTTCCTTACCCGGAGCCAACATACCTTTCGTATCACGACGATACCAGTCAAATACCAGGTCTAAACGGTTATCGAACATACCCAAGTCGAAACCGATATCCAGCGTCTCTACCTTTTCCCAGGTAAAACTCGAACTAACCAAAGCCGGAACTTTACGGGTTATATTCCATAAGCCATTTTCCAGCCATCCGTTTTCCGTAGCCATTACGCCCAGGAATGCATAGTTCTTAATTGCCTGGTTACCTACCTGTCCGAAAGAACCTCTCAGCTTGAAGTTCGTAACATATTCCTTCGACCAATCCATGAATTTTTCTTCAGAAACTCTCCAACCCAACGAGAAAGATGGGAAGAAACCGAAACGATTGCCTGAAGGGAATTTGGAAGAACCATCATAACGCCCGTTCGTTTCAAACAGGTATTTTCCTTTATAGTTATAAGAAGCTCTGTAATACAAACCACGTAACGAATATTCGTCATATTCATCGCCGGTAGTCATTGTTCCGTCCGCACCGCTCAATGAGGGATGTTCCGGATTTACCACATGCAATTTCTTTCCCCAAACTCTACGCATGTAACTGTATTCCTGGTTGAAACCTGCCATTACACTGAAAGAGTGGTCGTTTATCGTCTTATCGTAATTTCCGTAAACGTTGATTGCATTGTAGTTGATATGCTTTTCATCCAACTGGTATGAAGAGTTACCGCTATAGGAGTCCGCCACTGAGAAATAGTTGTTTTCCGCATTGACATACTTCACTGTTTTCTGGTATTCGTCCTGGTCGTAATTAGTTCTGTTGAAAGTATATTCAGCATTGATTAACAGTCCTTCCATCGGATTGAAAATAGCTTTACCGAAAAGACGGATATCTTCGTTGTTCTTTGCCTGGACCGGAGAATTCATGATATTCCAGCGGGGAGTACCGATTGGATAAGTTTCCCCGTTTATCTCAACGTCACCTTCCGGATAATAAGTCGGCAGCAATTGGGCCAGACGATACGGAGACCAGTTTCTCAACGTATTCATATTCGGGTTGGTCGTTTTCGACTTGGAGTATTTAATATCCGCCTGCACTTTCAACCAGGAAGTAATTTCCGTATTCACAAAAGAAGACAGGTTGTATCTGTTATAACCATCCTTATCCGTAACCAGAATACCGTCTTCATCCAGGTATCCGAAAGATAAACGGTAAGCAGACTTAGCCGTACCGCCGCTCACTGAAACATTATGTGTCTGCTGGAAACCATAATTATCCATCATACGTTCCAGATGGTTGTTCTCTTTTAAATCGTAGCGGTTACCATTGTCATCCATATAATAGCCTAACGGATATTTACCCGGATTTGCCTGGTAATCTTCCAGATAGCCCAACCATGCAGTGATATCCTGTCCGTTGTTATAACGGCCGTTCTTATATCCCATATCATTATAGAAACGGACTGTTTCCAGCGGAGACGCTTTTTCTATCAAAGACTGAGGCTTTGAGAATGCAAAGTTGTTGTTGTAATTGATAGAAACCTTTTGCTCTTTATTCGCCTGTTTGGTTGTAATCAAAATAACACCGAAAGCAGCACGTGCACCGTAGATAGCAGCAGAAGCCGCATCCTTCAAGACTGTTACCGTTTCAATATCGGACGGAGAAATCATATTGATATCCATCGGAACGTTATCTACCAATACCAACGGCTCGCCTTCTCCGTATTCATCGATATTCAGACGGTTGGTACCGCGAACATTCAATGTCATGCTCTTACCCGGGCTACCGGCATTGGTGGTAATTGTCAGACCCGGCATAGCTCCCTGCAACGCCTGGCTGGCGGAAACGACCGGACGGTCACCCATTACCTCTTCCATCTTCACCGTACTCACGGCACCTGTCAGATTGGCTTTTTTCTGTGTACCGAAACCTACGACAACAACTTCATCCAGTGTCTGGGTATCTTCCAGCAACTTAACTGCATATTGCGACTGCTGTCCGTCTACACGTATCTCTTTGTTCAGATAACCGATGTAGGAAATTGTCAGTGTACTGCCAGACGGAACATCCAGGCTGAATTTACCGTCGATATCTGTAATTGTGCCGTTAGTGGTACCTTTCACTACCACATTCGCACCGATAACAGCATCTCCCCTGTCGTCTGTTACCACACCTGAAATTTTCTTTTCCGGCTGTGCCTGCTGACGGGACGGAGCAGCGTTGGTTTTACGCACGCTGACTGCAATGGTATTGTTCTCCCGGTTAAAATCCAGACCGGTCTGTTTGGATATTTCATTTAAGACGTCTTTCAACGGCTTGCCATTAAAGGACAAATTGACCGTTAACTTGTTGTTGGTGACGGTCTCGCCGTAAAAGAACTTGACTCCCGTTTGCTGGGAAATCTCTTTGAGGACCTTTTCTACCGGTTGATTGTGGACCTCAACGGTCACTACTTCTGATTTTATCGTTTGGGCCATTGCCGGTTGTGCGCATACAACTGCTAAAAAAACAAAAAGTACAGCATAACAAGCCCAACAATACTTCTTAATATTAAGGAAGTTCATAAATTTGGAATGTTTTATGGTTGTTTTGAATAGTAATTTAAAACGACTCCGTATAGATTGTCTGGCCTCCACTCCGGACAATCGGTAGAGTATAAGGGAGGTCCCTGTGACCTTCCTTTTCTTTTTGTGGATAAGTTAACTGGTGTCTTTCATGTAAGTATCAATTTAGAATAAGTTAATAATCAATTCTTATATAAAACTATTTTGTCATTTTCTATCCTGTATTTTATATCTGTTGAATATTGTATCGATTTAAGTACTGCTTCCAGACTTTTATTATCATGTTCCCCGTAAATATAATCGTCATATTCCGCACCCGGGGCAAATTCAATAGTCCGGTTATACATGCGGACCAGTTCATTGACAACGGTCCGTATGGGAGTCCTGTTAAAGTAAAGACCACCTTTTATCCAGACAGTGGAAAGCCTTGCATCTTCATTCCGTTTCTGGAACTCGCCTTTCGTCTTATCCATCACGAACTGTTCGTCCGGCAGCAGGCGCATCATCGCTTCCGGTAAATCGACCTGCACTTTCCCCGTCTGAACACTAACAGTCAACTGCTCGTCCATATCGAAGGCTTTCACATTGAAGGAAGTACCCAACACCTTTACATCGGCATCTTTCGTATGGATAAGGAAAGGTTTCTCTTCATCCCGGGTTACCTCGAAAAAAGCTTCTCCATTCATCTCTATCCGGCGGACATCAGTAATGAACTCCCGGGGATATCTTAAATAAGAACCGGCATTCAATGTTACGGAAGTCCCGTCCGGCAAAATAACCCGTTTATGTTCGCCGTTCTTCACATGCACTTCCGTATATGTCAATACCTTTTCCTGATTCGAACGTATCAGGCGGAATCCGCCCCAACCTATCGACAAGATGACAGCCACGATTGCCACATATCTCAAATAGGGAATAAAGGAGAAACGTTTCTCCGGTTTCCGGATGCGCGACAATAACAAACGGGCCTCTTCCCTGTATTGCTGATGCTGCAACGACGAAACCTCATCTTCCTCCATTTCTTCCCATACAGTGTCCATTGCTTCGGAAATTTCCGTATTGTATTTTCCGGCATGGAAATGCTTCAACAGGTCGTCGGCATCTTTACGGGTGTAGAGGCCGTCGACGAATCGTTTCAATAAGTTGTTTATATACTTCAAATCTGCCATATTATCGGTGCATGTATTTATAGTACCACGAAACGAGGTACAACTGGGATATGATTAACTTTTATTATGAATTCAGGCAAAAGAGCAGTACTAGTAAATCGGCATACGTCCCGGAGTATTTCACTAAATATGAACGTATTACTTTCAAAGACGCAGAGATATGCTGCTGGACGGTATAAACTGAAATATTTAATTCTTCCGCTATTTCCTTATGAGACTTCATCTCTTTCCGGCTCATATCGAAGATACGGCGTTGCTGTGAAGTCAAATCGAGCAGAGCCTTTTCGAGCAGTTGGTTCAGGTCGTCATCCAATATTTTATCTTCCGTATCATTGGTCACATCCACCGAACCGGACAAGATGATATTTTTAAGTTGTTGCTCTTTCTCTATCCCGGCCAGCAGATTAAGAATCCGGTTTTTCACAATTGTATAAACATAAGGTGCAAAAGGAGAATCCGGATTCAGGAAACGCCTGTTTTGCCAGACGGAGGTGAAAGCATCCTGAAAAACATCTTCTGCAAATTCTTTCGATTTAAGAAACTTCATCGCAAAGAACATCAGCCTGTTCTTATACAAAGCGTATAATTCACAGAATGCAGACTCGTCATCCTGAATCAAACCTGCAATAAGTATCTTTTCCTGTTCTGAATTATTATACATTTAAACTAATAAGTGGAAACACAATCCATACTCTTCATGTCCTAAGACTTGTCAAATATAGAGATATTCTATATACCTCACAAACATGTCTGTAAAATAAGACCGGCATTCCTGCGAACTTCTTTAATTCTATCTACGATTTTATTAAGTCAACAGGAAAGCGTACATTTGTGTGATTTTTACGAAAGGATTAGATTGCAGATGAAAGTATGTATTGCTGAAAAACCGAGTGTGGCACGAGAGATTGCCGAAGTACTGGGGGCTACAAAAAGAATGAATGGGTATATTGAAGGAAACGGATATCAGGTTACCTGGACATTCGGACATCTGTGTACACTCAAGGAACCTCACGAATACACTGACGACTGGAAACGATGGAGCCTGGGAGCACTTCCTATGATCCCCCCCCGTTTCGGCATCAAGTTGATTAGTAACCCGACCTACGAACAACAGTTCAAAGTGATTGAAAGCCTGATGCAGAATGCAGAGATGGTCATCAACTGCGGTGATGCCGGCCAGGAAGGGGAACTGATTCAACGTTGGGTGATGCAGAAAGCCGGCTGTAAATGCCCGGTTTACCGTTTATGGATATCATCCCTTACCGAAGAAGCCATTCGCGAAGGTTTCCAGCATCTGAAAGAACAGACTGAATTTGCCAGACTATACGAGGCCGGATTATCCCGTGCCATAGGCGACTGGTTGCTGGGAATGAATGCAACCCGATTATATACAATCCGTTACGGACAGAACCGCCAGGTACTTTCTATCGGCCGTGTCCAGACACCGACACTGGCACTGATTGTAAACCGCCAGGCAGAGATAGATAATTTCAAGCCCGAACCTTACTGGGAGTTGAAAACCGTCTACCGGAATACAACCTTCTCCGCTACCAAGGGTAAATTCACCAAAAAGGAAGAAGGGGAAGCCTTCCTCGAAATCGTACAGCAGGAAGACTTTACCGTCACCGATATTTCCGAAAAGAAAGGGAAGGAATACGCTCCCCGCCTTTTCGACCTGACCTCGTTGCAGGTGGAATGCAACAAAAAGTTTGCATTTACCGCCGACGATACATTAAAACTGATTCAGTCATTATATGAAAAGAAAGTGACCACCTACCCCCGTGTAGATACCACTTTCCTGAGTGATGATATTTACCCGAAAGTTCCGAATACGCTGAAAGGGCTGGTCGATTATACCGAGCTGACGGCTTCCCTGTTGAATGCCAAGATTCCCAAAAGCAAAAAAGTATTCGACAACTCAAAGGTAACTGACCACCACGCCATCATCCCGACCGGCGTACCTGCCCGTAATCTGACGGAGAATGAACGGAAGGTATATGACCTGGTTGCCCGTCGTTTCATCGCCGCCTTTTACCCGGACTGTGAAATCTCCACTACAACCGTACTCGGTAAAGTGGGTAAAGTAGATTTCAAAGTAACCGGAAAACAGATATTAAAACCGGGATGGCGCGTCGTATTCGGTGCGGAGCAAAAAGATCCGGATGCCGAACCGACCGAGGAAGAAGGCGTATTGCCGGACTTCACCAAAGGAGAAACCGGACCGCATAAACCTTTATTAAAGGAGACCTGGACGACTCCGCCCAAGCCTTATACAGAGGCTACGTTGCTCCGTGCAATGGAAACGGCCGGTAAGCTGGTCGATAATGACGATTTGCGTGATGCCTTGAAGGAAAACGGTATCGGCCGCCCTTCCACCCGTGCAGCTATCATTGAAACGCTTTTCAAACGTAACTATATCCGTAAAGAACGAAAGAACCTGTTCCCTACCGCCACCGGAAAGGAATTGATAGGTACAATACACGAAGAGTTACTGAAAAGTGCCGAACTGACCGGTTTATGGGAAAAGAAACTGCGTCAGATAGAACGTGGAACTTATGAGGCAAAAACATTCCTGGACGAACTCAAACAGATGGTCCACCAGGTAGTCATCAACGTCCTTTCCGACCAGTCCACCCGCACCATCACCATCGAGGACGCCGCCAAAGAAGCACCGAAAGAGGAGAAAAAAGAAAAAAAACCCCGCAAGCCGCGTGCCAAAAAGGAAGAGGCTCCCAAAGAGAAAGCAGTCCCCCAACAACCGGCAAAACCGGTTTGCCCCATCTGCAAGAAAGGAAACATCCTGCGAGGCAAAACTGCCTACGGTTGTTCCGAATATAAGAATGGTTGTACATTCCGGCTGGATTATGCGACTTATGGGGAAGGGTTATCGGATGAGGAATTGGCAAAGGTTATCGGAAAGTTGTAACGACACGGTCATTTATCATTATAGTGTTCTTTTGCTTGCACGACCGTTACAATTACCTTGTCTTCCTCGACTGCGTAGATCAATCGATCTTTTTTATTGATACGACGAGACCAATATCCGGACCAGTTGCCTCGCAGAGACTCAGGTTTACCTGTGCCGGTGTAAGGATGTTCACGTAGTTCATTTAATAAAACATTCACTTTCTTAGCTCCTGCTTTATCACCGGCACGAGAAAAGGAAGCAATCTCTATCTTTGCCTCCTCAGTAATAATTAATGTATATTTCATAAACCAAGTAATTCCTTCTGAAGCTCAGGGGTCAATTCCACAACTTCACCATTCTCCCTCTGCTTCACTGATTTCCGGAAATGAGCAAGATTTGCCGGATTAGTAAAAAAGGGGTCTTCTTTCGGAGTGGTAATACGTTTGACGGAAGCTTTCACTTTCTTTACTAATTCCATATCATCCAAGGCTAATATAATTCTCGCCAGTTCAGCTTTTTCAGCTTCCATGGCCATAGTTGATTTTGTCATAGTTATTCTTTTTTATTATGTCCTTGACAAAAGTAATAATTAAATTCCACATACCAACTACCTTTATTCCTTATCTTTGCAACCTCAAAAACAAAGAAAAAGATGAAAGAAGAATGGTTCCCCTTAGTCAACGAAATGGGAGAAACAATAGGTAAAGCGACCCGAAAAGAATGTCATAGCGGAAGCAAACAACTGCATCCGGTCATCCATCTGCATATCTTTAATGATGCCGGAGAACTATATCTGCAAAAACGTTCCATGACCAAAGATATCCAACCCGGTAAATGGGATACGGCTGTCGGAGGACATATCGATTACGGGGAAACGGTCGAAGAAGCTCTCCGCCGGGAAGTCCGTGAGGAGTTAGGCATTACAGCATTCACCCCCCAATTCATCACCCGTTACGTCTTTGAATCAGCTATCGAAAAAGAACTAGTCAACACATTCCGCACAATTTACAACGGAGAAATCAAACCGGACACCGAGGAACTGGACGGCGGACGTTTCTGGTCGCTCGAAGAAATCAAGTCGAACCTGGGACAAAATGTGTTTACTCCTAATTTTGAACAGGAGTTTAAGAGGTTGTTTCTATAACATGTCGGAATCAGCAGTAAAACCGTTCACCATTCACCTTGCAATAGCTAAAACACAATATAACAACACATAACCCATTCATTAACCAGGTGAATGATTATACAAAAAGGTGAACGGATATACACAAACCGTTCACCTTCAGTTATTGTCAGATGTGAGTGTTTGTTTATAGCAACTGGTTGTACCTAGCTCCCCTCTCGAGAGGGGAATCTGTTACAACCAGTCACTAAACTGATAGCTCAATTATTTCTAACCCTTCCTCATCAAACAATAATAATTCCCCGTCTTCGTATGTATCTTCCGTATACCCGAAGCATTCAACATCTTTCCGAAACGGCAGGCAGAAGTATTGCTGAATTTTCGTTTGGAACGTTCCGATATGATATCCAATAGCTCCACCGAAGTAAACCGCTCTTCCTTCTCCCCCTCTTCCGGCAAACGAAAATAGGAAAACAGATACTGCATCTCCAACGGTTCATCCTGAAATCCGGAATTACTCTGTGTCAACGCCCGTTCCTCTTCGCTGTTCAACCAGTAACGTTCACCCGAACGGATCGCATGAAGCGCCTGTGCATACAACTGTTCATATTCTATCGGAGCAGAAACATCGATACTACCTGTCACCTGAACACAAACATAACGCCGGCTCCCTGTCGGATCCGTCAACAGCTCCATCGGATTAGCCGTAGCCGCAAACGAAGCCAACCGCCTCATCTGCTGGAACGTCTTCTGATGCGGACGCCGCACCTTCACTTCCGGTTTCTGAATCAGATATTTCAAATCCGCCTGATATTTCTTGCTCAAACGATCGAATTCGTCAATCGTTATCAATACATTCTGAGCCATCAGCAGTTCCGCCTCGCTCTTATTCTCCAGATTGATGCTTTCCGCATGATAATCCCTCAATACAGGCGGAAGAAGCAAACGGAAAAAAGTCGACTTTGAAATACCCTGCCCGCCCACTAAAACAGGAACAAGATTATTCGCATACAACCGGTCAGTCTTCTGCCAATGAGCTACCATACTGATAAACCATATATAAAAACGGTTCCTCCATTCCCCATCTTTTGTCGGAACTGTATCCGCCAATGCACGTATCCGGTCTCTCCCATCCCATGCCGGCAAATTATATAAAAACATTTCCAACGGATTATAACTCGGCACTCTGGGCGAATAGATATACCGTCGCACATCCTTATCCCATATATCAAGCCCTTCCTCCATGGCATTCAGACAGATACCGTTCAACACCTCGGCAGTCACCGGCCGGAAACGGAAACAAAAAGAGTGCCTTTCCCGATATTCCACCTCACCGATAATCTCATTCTTCCGAAACTCATACCGCCGCTTCAAAAACTCCTCCATACGCGCCAGCAAGTTCATAGACGACGGCAAACAAGGCTTCTTCCCAAAGGCTTTACGGGAAAGATATACATTATGCACCGTCTGCCGCAACAAATTCAGGTCACGTAAATTCCACATCCGAAAATACAGCCAATGAACCACATCTTCCTCCGGAACGCCCGAATCAAAACAAAGCATACTCACAGCAGCTATAAAGTTTTTCGGTTCTTTTTCTTCCCAGTCCGGTCCCTGCTCACGATACACCTGATTCAGGCAAGTCTCAAAAAGCATTTCAATCTTTTTACGTTGTTCCGTACCCGGCAGGATACGTTCCAAAGGGTCGTCCGACTGCTTTATCTTCTCCACATACCCCGGTTCTTCAGGCATTGCCAACGGCTGCTCCATCCTGACCGGCAACGAGTCCGGATTATAAAAGCATTCCGGGTCATACGAGATGCGGCATCCCCTGTCGAGCGACGGTTCCTTATACTCCGCCTCCCATTGCAACTGTGCCTGATAATGCAACATCGCCCTGCGGTAAGCATGTGCATGGAAACAAGCCGCCATCTCCCGGTCAACCGGAAGCGAACCATCCGGCAACGTATAACGTACCACCACTTTCACACTCAGTCCGCTCGAACCGACAAAAGCCAGCAGAGGCTGATTATACATTACCACCTCATCGCGCAGCCTTCTGGCTTCCGAAATATTTGCCAAACGATTAAATTCCAATAAGACCAAACCGTTATAACATTTCCAGTCCTGCTCCTTATAACCGGAAGCAAAGAGTATGACCGGCACCTTCTCCGCATCAGCCGCACGACTTCCCGGCGAACAATAGGGAATCATTTCGCGCATATTCTTCACCGGCTTTGCCTTCACCGCATCCTTCATATATTCCACGACAGTATCCAATTCCACCGGTTTTCCTGAACTCAGATCTCCTTTCACCCACGTCACTTTCATACCGTCCCCTCCTTCTTCGGCAAAACATAAACAGCATTTTTAGGTCCGCCCAAACGGACAATCCGCCCTTGCTCCCGCAACTGTTTCAAATCGCCTTGTGCCAGGTAACGCGAACAGACGTTTACTCCCATACAATCGGAACTGCTGATCTCCCCATGCCTCGACAGATAACGCAAAATCCGTTCCTGCCGCTGCTCCGGTGTATAGGCATCCGGTTTTCTGTAATCCGTAGCTCTTTCAAAATGCATGGAGCTCATTTCTTTCTTCAACTCCTTACAGGCCCGGAAGGCGACTTTGGAGAAGTGTATACTTTCCGCCCTGATTTCCTTCGGGTTGCGTATAGGCGGACATTTCGCCGTAGGATAAAACAGGCCAATCCCCTCAATCTCCACCGGATCACCATCCTTCAGGGAGCGGACCAGTTCTTCTTTAAAAAGAGACATCATCCCTTTCACCTCTCCTTCATTAAAACTACTGCGATCGGCAATCCGCTCGCACAACTTTTCAAAACGCAGCACCTGCCCTTCCACGATTCGGGCATGCAGTACACCATCTTCCTCTTCTTTCTGTCCAGGAGAATGGGGATTTTTATAAAACAGATACTTAGCCGGCATATACAATATTGTGTTTTTCTATCCCTTACCCTATTATATAGTAAGGGGTAAGTTTATACTATTTAAGGCAAACCCTATCACTCATTCACTTAACGACCAAGGTCGGCATGCTTACCCAGCACCATCAATAAGCTTAACGACGTAGGTCGCAAAGCTTACCGACGGCCATCCTTTGGTTTATAAGTCATGACTAAAGGTATAGTTTATTATTGGTTTAATGCTAATAAATAAGAGGAAAAGTGATAATTATTTTAAGTGCGAGAGGGGATGATAGATAAAAGGTGAAGGGTTTGTGGCAACCATTCACCTTTTATGGGAACCGTTCACCTGAAAATTATCAACTTAAATATAAATAAATCAATATATTAAACAAATACAGGTGAACGGTGAACGGTTTAAATATCAATTACATATGATAATCCGTTCTACAGAATATTATTTACAAGTAATATTTTCAATCGTACCCTTTTTATTATTTTAATTCCCGCCTCTGCACTTCATCCACTCCCGTGATCGTATTGACATGAGCCATCACATCCTGCAATTCTTCAACCGAATGAACAGAAAAGTCTATCGTACAATCAACAATCTCATCCACTGTTACAGTCGTCAGATTCACAATAGGAAGTTTTAATCTATTCGTAATGCTATCGATCAGATCACTAAGCAAATGATAACGATCTACCGCTTTTATACTGATACTTACCGGATAAAGAATATCCTTATCTTCCTCAAAGTTTACAGAAACAATAGAATCACCTTTTTGTGAAGCCAGACAAATAGCAGAAGAACAATCCCGTTTATGGATAGTAACACACTTGTCAGTCTCCGTAAAACCGATCACCTCATCTCCCGGCAACGGATGACAATACGGACAACGCTTATAAGGTATTTTCTTCATCCGGAAAAGAAATGAACGCAAATGTCGCTTAGCTTTATAGGTAAGCACATGGTTTATCCAGTCCGGTCGTGGATTGATATGTTCATTTACTCCTATCTCCACACAATCCCCCCGGTGCAATACAGTTTTTATCGAACATAGCTTGCCATTGACACGGGCATATTGAGCATGTTCTCCGATACGGCTATGGATCTCGAAAGCAAAATCAAGGGCAGTGGCCTTCTGTGGCAAAATAATCGGACGCCCCTGAGGGGTAAATACCATAATATCGTCGTTGTAGAAAGAGGTCACCACACTTTCCATAAAGCTGTTCTCCTGGCTATGATAAGCAATATCCTGTAATACAGCCTTGAACTTTTCAATCCAGTTGTCTATATTCTTTTCCGTACGGTCAGACACACAGCCCAGTCTCGAATTACGCACCATACGTTCGGAACTGATATGGATTTCCTCCCAAATCCCCTGCTCGCAAAGCAGTTTGACATGAAAACTCTGATAACCGTTTTCTTTCGGTGAATCTATATAGTTAGTAATACCTCCCGGTTTTTCTTTAAACTCATTTGTCAGCAGAGAATAGATACGGAGACTCGTATTCTTTTCCGATGCTTGAAGGTCATCCGGAAAAATAATATGAATAACGTGCCGGTAGTCCAGATGTTTAAAATCCCTGCCTGTTGCCTGCATTTTACGCCATACGCTATAAGGTTCTCTATACAGTACCTCCAATCTGCCCCGGATACCGTTATCCGACAATAAGCGACTGATCTTGTCAGTAAAATGTGCCAACCGGACTCTATTTTCCGCTTCATCTTTTTGTAAAAGATCCTCCAACATCGCATATTCCCGTGGGCAACGATAACGCAAACTCAGATTCTCCAACTCGGTTTTAATATCATACAAACCTAACCTGTTAGCCAAAGGGGCATAAAAATAGTCTGTTTCTCCGGCTATCTTCATTTGTTTGTCCGGACGCATACTTTCCAATGTCCGCATATTATGCAGCCGGTCAGACAATTTGATCAGGATTGCGCGGATATCATAATGTACAGAATCGAGCATCTGCTTGAAATTATCCAACTGCTTGGACATCTCATAATGCTCCTTTTTCTGCTTGGTAACAACACGAACCAGGAAAGCGACATCCTCTCCGAAACGTTCCTCTATATCTTCAATGGTGTAGGGAGTATCTTCCACTACATCATGCAGAAATGCTGCTATCACCGGATTAGCACCTAGCATCAATTCCTTACCGACAATATAGGCTACCGCTATCGGATGGATAATATAAGGTTCGCCCGTTTTACGCTTTTGAGATTTATGCGCTTCATCAGCTAGAGCATAAGCAGCTTTAATCCGTTCCATCTCTTCCGGCGCTACACGCTGCTCCATGGCTTGGAAAAGAGTTGTTACTTGCTGTTGGATATGTTGATTGTATGATTGTTCCATGATGAATTATTTTCTTCGTTACATATTACTTTAAAAAGTTATTAAATTTGTTTTCCAGCTTCACGAAAAGCATCCGGAGCGATATAAAACAACTTCACCGGCTTATTAATTTGTTCTATATTGAAACAAGCATAAAAAGCTAAATCTCCAATACTTTCCAAAGTTTGAGGTAAATAAACCATACGAAGGCAACTAAAACTCTCAAAAGCATTTGCTCCTACATGAGTTATCCCCTCTTCTATGCGAAGAATATGAGGTATTACTCCATAACGTTCACAACCAATCCAAGGAGCTTGCCCCTCACCGAAATAACAGTCCAAATGGTTTATATAGTCAGGCATTTTTCCAGTTCCAGAGATAGACAAAAGTCCATCTGAATATAATGTCCAATACAAATTATTACCGCACCTCTCCCTATGCAAAATTTTAGATATTTTGGTTCTATCTACATCATTACTACAATTGAAACTCAATAATAATTCGGATGTTAATGGTTGTAGAGGGGAAAACTCACCAAAAATGTCCTTAAACGGTTTAAAATTCCTGCCATGAGAATTATAATCTTCTTTTATCACGAAAAAGATTCTTCGAAAAACATGATTAAACTCATATTCATTAAGTACCTCCTTAAACAGTTCTGCAATGTGCTTAGGAGGATTAGCAAAAGCTCCACATCCTAAAGCACCCAAAATAAGTGTTTGCTGTCCATGTAGAACAGCTATCCTAAAAATTGTACGTATTTTATTCTTAACACATTCTACTAAATGGTCATCAATACGCCATTCCCCATTTTGATAAATGAGTTTAGGTCTGTTCATCCCAGGAACAGCTATGATATTAACCTTCCAAGGATGCCTCAACAAACGATAACCATTTTCTTCCGAACTACGAAAGACAGTAACATCAGGGGAAAAACATCCTCCAAAATTTCGATCTAGAGGATATTGTTTAAGGGATGCAGGAACACCATAACTCAATGAAAATGAGCCATATTGAAACAATGAACGATAATAGTCTGTACAACGAAAGAGATATTCTTCCTGCGCTCCTGCTCCACTAAATACTCCTCCTCCCGGATTCTGACGACTAGCCATGTTTAACACACTCACATTATCATCCACCGCAACAACTTTCCTGGCAAACTCAAGACAATCTAAATTTATAGCTGCAATTTCAGTTTTATATAAAGGTCCCTTATGAACGGGATGAATCTCTTTGTCGTACAGTTCGGTTTGTTTTGTAAGGTGTCGGTTCAAATTAAGCTGAACTATACGTCCATGTGTTGTCATATATGATCCAGTTTTGACTATTTCTACCGTATTCTCAAAAACATTCTTTCGTAAATCTCTACAAGTCCCTCTATCTAACCTATTACCAGCATTTTCGAACTGTTTAACCCAGCTGTAATCACTCCAGACTATTTCATTATTCACTGACTCACAATTATAAATCAGATCATTATCTTTCGCATAACGATAAGCGTATGAATAAGGTGTTACTATGATAGAATTACTACTATATTCACCAATAAAGGCATCTTTGCCTATGTGTTTAACATTCGAAGGTATTTTAATCCATTCAATCATAGAGTCAGAAAACGCTTCAGATTCAATATTTTCCAATGAATTTGGTAATATGACTTCATTTAAAGAACTACAAGAAAAAGCTCTCTGAGCGATTATTTTCGCACCTTTTGGAATAATATATTTTCCTTTTTTCCCCATAGGGCAATTTACAAGAACTTTCCCATCCTTACTGAAAAGCACACCTCCATCTGATTTAAACTTTGGATTACCCGCTGACACAATGAGATTCTCTGCATATCTAAATAACAAGACTCTCTCCCCCTTACATTCAACCAAAGTTGAAGGGAAATATATGTTTTTCATATTTTTGCCTTCATTAAACACATCCGGCCCCAAAGATGTTATTCCTTCAGGAATATGAATATCCAACTCAGGATTTTTAATGTCGACTAAGCAATTCCCTTTAATTATAAATTCCATATTGTCATAATTAAATTAGTAAATAAAATTAGTTTAACCCTCTCCTCCAAATCAGATAGAATATAATTTAAGAGTAATAGCGAATGTCTTTTCTGTCACTTTTTAACAGATACACTTTTCATCTTTTAAATATTCTAGAACTATTTCATTCTGCATAGAAAGCAGAGTTTTCTCCATCCAATTTCAGATACAGAGTTTTTGTTCCTTCTATTTTATGATAATAATCTCCTTTTTTATAGCAATAGTTCCAACATACATTCTGAGGATTAAAAACAATCTCATAATCAGAAGTATCGGCACTCCAATCCGGATGATAATCGTCATCATCCGTACTACAGATCAACGTCATCCCATCACCATCCAAGCAATACAAATATTGGCAAAAACATAAGGACTGGAAGTTGTTTGAGCACAGATAGTATGTTTGCCCCTTTTCATCTTTCAGTTGAAAAAGTTTCTCAATATTAGTATTTCCTTTCGATCCGATCATCTGAACCTTACAGCCTTTCATCTGTCGGTAAATCAGAAAGGAATAAAGAGGATTACTCGCAGACCATTCTGAATAATACATTACTCCGACACTATCATCAGCAGACTTAAAATCTGCTAACAAAGAAATTTCCGGACAAAATCGGATTGCCTGCTCCAAATAACGGAAAAAAAATATTTCGCCAGAGTTAGAGTCTTCATCATCACCCGAACCATGACTATAATAATATCCTTGTTCAAAAGTTATTAGGTTTAATGCCCTCTTAACGTCTTCTGCAGGATAGAATTTTCTTTTACCTGAAGCGTATCTGTCTAATTCCCTAATACTTTGACGAACCTCCTCTTCTTCGCTTTCAGGACTATGTACCCATATATCAACCCCGCAGTTTTGTTCCAATGAGTCAAAATATGCAATCAAGTCAACGGGTTCGTCAACAGTATATACACCGGGAATGGCTGTTATATCTTTCACTCTTTTATCCTTGTTCGAGCACGATATCAAAGCAAGTACGACAAGTAATCCTATTATATTATAGTTTAATATTCTCATAAGATCTAATTCGATTATTAACGTATTCAGATTTATAAAATACTTTATTCAAAAATATATCCAAGTATAAATAGAAAATTCTTATCTACTTTTATGGTAGCCAGTTTCAGCTGTTCTAATTTATCTTTTGTCATTTTCATCCGTTATTATATCACACTATATTCCTGGGCTTTTAAAATAAATTATTAGGCAAAGCACTAATAGTCAAATAAAATGAACCATTTTTCATCCATTCCCCCGTAAATAGCCTTTTAATAACATCCATCAATCTGCTTTCATCTACTCTCCTCTCTTATAGATCTATAATATCACTAATTAGATATTATCATCTCAGAATAGATTATTTTCATGATGGGTACATAATAATTTTTCATCATCTGCATGCAAGGTTGGACCAATCCCCAGATAATAGCTTCATTGATTGCTCCATTATCTACGTTTGCATAAGTCCTGACAAATAGAGTATTCCGTTCTTCATTCAAAAACATGGCTCCGAACAGTTCTTTTGAATTAAATATATTGATAGCGGTCAAAATATCAATTACTTTATGTTCCGGAACATTAACCGGTATTCTTGAGAAACAACGAATAAGAGCTTGCTCTTCATCATACCCTAACATAACCGTATATTCTACATTACCTTCCTGCATTGTAAAATAAAACACTTCACTCTCCTGGTCATGAACAAACCGAAAACCTGCATTCTGTAATGCTTCGTTGATTACTAATTGAATAGTTTTCATGATATAACACAATATTAATTTGTTAATACTTCAGGCTCTGTCTCAGGAAACCAACGGTCCAGAATATTATCTACTTTCCATTGTATTTCCAGAGTAATATATTTACTAACTTTTTGATAAGCTATCGTTAATGATACGATTTCATCTATCCAACCAATAACAGGTAAACGCCTGGCAGATATTAAATCAATCGGAAGTACTAAATAAGAAAGCGCAGAAACTATCAGAAGTTTATCTGATTTTGGCGTATCCGGACTTTTCAGCACATAATATAGCAACAAAACAGGACGTGCGCTCACTCTACCAGCTTTTCGGGTATATTCGCTGATCTTTTCCCACAACTCAGAATAATTGATAACACTTCTCTTTTCCATGATAATATTGTTTTAATCGTTTCTTATAGAGAAGACATAAACATTGAAAAACTATCACTGAGATAAAAAAATACGGAATTCTCATTAAATTCCGTATTTCTTATTTACCCAATATTTTTTATAGTAGTTATTGTCCAATTAATTAAAATATACAACCATTCTTATAATACTTTGATTAATCAATTTCTTTATCCGAATGATAAATAATCCGACTTTCTGCAAGGCGTTTTAAATACATCCCATTAGACTGAGGATCAGCTAAAAGCATAGCATATGCTATGATGATTGCAGGATCTTTCATTCTCAACTTATTGCGTAAAAAAGTAGCATCTATACCTTGAATTGCTTCAAATTCAGAAATTCCACCCGTTTCCATCCATTTTTTTAACATTTCCTTCGGCTTACCATCAAAATTCATTAAACGGTCAATAGTTTGTTCAAAGCCATATTGATCTGCATATCCTTCCGTAATAAGGCGAACTTTCAGTTCTTCTCTATTTATAGTATTCATTATTATGCGAATTGTTCGTTAATAAAATCCTTTGTAATATTTCTCACTACAGTTTCCCCTGCATATCGGGAATCAATCTCAAGAGGATTGTATTTATACCCCCAAGGGTCGAACGCCCATGGTTGGCTATTTGAATCGTAAATAGCAGTTGCTGCCGTCCATTCATTTTTCACTTCATCTGGAACATTATGATATCCATTTATACATTCATTTTGATATTGATGACGCAATTCATGAGTAATAGTGTTTACAATTTCAAGAGGCGAACCATAATTAATAAGCATATCGTTAGTAATATGAATGCTACCATCCCCATTATTATACCCTAATACACCAGGCTCAAGATCTTCAAAAATAACACCAGAATATTTCTCAAGTTTGAAAGCTTCAGCTACTTCTGCTGCGTAAGCCTTTGAAATACCCTGACGTTCAGTCAAAGAGAAATTCATCCAATTATCTATAACGCCGGGATTAAAAATTTCTTTGGCTGCTTCAGAACATTTGTCAAGTCCAAATTCGCGAGTTTCATAAAAATCTTCTCCAAGGCTTTTTAAAACCTGTGTATCAGACTTATCTGCAAAAAAATCTTTTACATTTTCATAAGTACCTTTAAAAAAATCGCATACATCTTCTTTAACTGATTCGTGAAAATCATCTATTTTTGTTCCAACAGCTTTTATACTATCTAAAAAAGATATTTTACATTCATCTATCTTTTCACGAACTATTGACATTTGTGAAAGCTTATGAAAAGTATAATATCCAACATTAGCTGCACTTCCATTAAAACTCATTTTGTCTAATGACTTATTAAGTTCCTGGTCGTTGAGCAAGTCACTCACTTTAGCTAATTCAGCCAAAGGAGAAGATGCTTTTAACTCTTCTGAGTTATTCAAATCTAAGTTCATTCTAAAATTTGTTTATTAATTTCTTGAAACCATGCATTATAAATCTTGTGTTTCGTATCAGAACCCTCACTATAGTCTTTCATCAATGACTGACGAATAGCCAAGTCCATGTAAGAAGGTATTTCCAGATGTTCGGTTATTAATTTCGATAATTCTTCATTCAATTGAGAGAAATCTTTAGCTTTGTGAACAAGACGTTCAACATCCATTTTAACTCCAAGGATGTCTGTTACAATTTTTGATAATTCACCAAAGTTCTCATCTTTCCAAAGTGAAATATCATTTAAATTATATTGCGATACTAACTCTCTCAAAACAATTTTCGTTGACGTAGATCGTTTTATATTGTCAATAGATTGATTTATTAAATCTAAATCAGGTTCGACGCTATTAGATAAACGACCTTTGAGTAACAGTTTCAAAATTTCGGTAGTTGCTATGTCAGCTTCGTTCCAATTAGTTATACAATTAGTCGGAGTAAATACAAATCTCTCACCATTGAAAAGATCAATCTGACAAAGAACTGGGTCTATCCAGTCATTCTGATAAACTACGGCTATACCTGTTGGAAGTTTTGCTATTTCATCGATCTGATTGTCTTTCATACCAGCCGCTTTACCAGCTATACGACGATCATCGGCATCTGGTAAACGCATAATAATTTTAGTATTGGTATTTTTAATTGCAGCAGGATCAACAGATGTTGGTGATTGATCAACAATAACGAAACCCTCACCATAGGTACGCATTTCTGCAATGGCATTAGTTAGCATCTCTACAGACTTTCCAGTAATATTACTACCTTCCATCGATTGCTCTGTAGAAGTGCGCTTGAGGATATTATGTGCTTCTTCAATAATAGTTATGTGCCGAAGTTTGCTATTCGCTTCCATAACATAAGACATTCTGTATTCACTTAATCGCATTATTAGGATACCCATTATAAGCGATTTTGTTTCTTGTGATCCAACACGACTTAAATCAATAATAGTGTTTTCGTCAAAAATGATTTTATCAGGAATTTCATCAGCCGAGAAAATCTCACCATTTATACCGTTTGTTAACGATTCAATACGTGTAACTAAAGATCCAGTATAATTACTCTTTACTTCTTCGGAATATGCGGAATTGTTTATTGTAAGCACTAATTCATTTAACAAATCCACAAATGTTGGGAATAAATGATCTGAATACAGATTTGAAGATTTTATCAAATTCCAACCACAATTTTCATAAGCTGTGAGCATAGATTTTTTAAGCACAGCAGGCATAGCGGCATACATCGGCCAACAAACATTAAATATTTCAATCAAACGATCAATATGTTCCAACACATGAATTCCTTTTGGGAAACGAAATGGATTGATACGCAGTAATTTTGTGATTAAAGGGTTTGTTCCAAATACATTTATATTTCCAAATATATTCTTATACTCTCCCTTTGCTGGTTCTATGATGAGAAATGTTGCACCTACTTTTGCAGCTTCATCAATTAGTTTGTAAATAGTCTCACTCTTGCCACATCCAGTCGATCCTGTAATAAAAGTATGTTGAGTTAAACTCTTAGCATCTAGTTTTACTTTGTTTTCAAAATGACTGATCCCCTGATCAAATATACAACCTATCTCAATAGGATTTTTAGAAGGGCGGACATTGTGCCTAACGACCTCTTTCGCTAAAGAAACATGCTCAATCACAGGTAATCCAGGCACAGATTTACGAGGTAGTCCTAACATCAAAGCCAACTCCTTGCTACTTACAAGTGATGTACCTGGTACTTCTACGGTTGTATTTATATTGTCCTTTGCATAAAGAAAAATCGGATGGATAAAGTTAACGACAGATGCTTTAATATTATTAAAACGCTCCTGATATTTTTCATCATTCTGAGTAAACCAAGTATTGAGAGCCGAAGTTTCTATACCAGACCCTTCTCCCTGCATAATAGATCTGAAAATAGTAGCACCAGTCTCGGCTGTTGCACGGTCATTATCATAGGAAAAAAAATAGGCACTAGCAGACCAAAGCCCAGTACTTTCTGATAATTCAATACGTTGCAATTGTTTATCAATACGTTTAAGAACTTCTTCAATATGCTTATTATGAACTGTTAGAGTAAAATTTTTAGAAGAACCTATTGTTGATGTATTGCCACGCGTGTCGCTTAACCCCTCTGTATGTGATCTTCCTTTTGTATAATTATCAGTCTCAGAACTCCCTATTGAAGTAAAATGACCTTCTGTTTCACTTTTACTCTCGGACTCACTACTACTTTTTGTTTTCCCGAAAACAATACCTCCTAAACTAGCAATTGCCCCTGCGCCCATCAATACTAATCCAGCAGGAGCGCCAACACCTGTGGCGGTAAGAACAGAACCTGCCATAACCAATGAACCTGCAAGTTGACCACCTTTGCTCCAAGCGTTTTGTTTTGACTCACCTTTTGACGTGCTCTTTGAAATTGCTTTTCCGAAATTTTCACCTGTAGTATTTGTAATACCAGAACCATGCGTTTCGCTATCTGTAATTGAATCAGTGAGACTTTTTGTCCTACTGATAGCATTAGCTAGCGATTCATTAGTAGAGTATGCAAGTTGTTGAGTGGCTATTGATGATAACTGCGTATATATGCTCTCATATCCTAGCCTAATATTACGAATTTCTTCTGATGTAATATTAGATGCAAGAATAATCGCAGTATATTCCTTACCTTGCATAGCAATAGCTAGTTTCTCAATACCTTGAATATAGTTGATATTAGTATAGTTACCTTTTTCGCTTTTATAAGCAGGAACTCCGACACAGGAACTGAGACTTGCAGCCTTATTAAAACGGTATGACAAACTATCTTGCAGAGATGATGAAGATCCTTTTTCAATTTTCGATAAATCCTCAAGGATAATGCCAGGAAACTGTCCATTTATTGAATTATAAAATGCATCAGCAACAGAGCGAGTTGTACGATTATCGTCATTATTTCGTACACCTAAATAAAAATCAGTATGATCCTTTTTTCCATCCACTATTAAAAACAAAGAACTATTAGTAAAAGTCATTGCACTAATAGTACTCACAAATTTATCAGTAGCATACTCATCTTTCTCATAGGCCATCCTATTTATCTTAAAAAGAATTACATTATTGTCATCATCGTTGAAAGATATTTTCATTACCTCCATTTCAGACAAGTTAGATAAGTAACTTTTCAACACTATATCGTCTACCATGCCTAAAGCGTTGTTAGCAGCACTAACATAAGCTTGCATCTCTTGCTCGTTTTTTAATTCTGATGATTCAGTGGAAGAGGCTGCATCTATCCCCTTAGCCACCATATTCTCTAATAAACCACAGTCACCTTGAATATTTTCCCCAACATCATCGGACTTTAATCGAACATCTGCAGGTTTATTAACACTTTTATTACGATCATATATTGTTGCCATTTTACTTTCTGCTATCATTATACAACATTACACCACCTACTATTAACACGACTCCTCCTAACACAGTTAAGAGTGTTTTACCTGTACAAATACCTACAATTGTAAGTAGAGTACCTCCTGCTGTTATTGTTCCATTAGTTGTATTAATGCGAGTGCGCTGTTTCTTATCACTATACTTCTCTCTTTCTGAGCGTTCACGCTCTTTTGTCTCCGTTTCATCTATTTCTTGAGCTTTACTTTGACCAACTACTTTTATCACAGCTTCATAAAAGGCTAGTTTCTCTTTTGAGAAGTTTGAATCCAAATCACTCTTTACTTCGAATAGAAACTCTTGATTCCAGGCCTCTTGAGGAGGTACAGAATAATTAGCCTCCTTGTTTTCTTCAAAAAGATTCGAAATATGACTCATTGCAAATGATAACATTTCCCCAAAGGTATTTCCACGAGGATCAAGCAAAAGTTCGTTAGATAACGATATTCTGACTTTTGCTAAATTCTTGTTTTCTACTGCATTTATAAAATCTTGTTTCATTGTGTAATATTTTAAAATTTTATAAGTTTATTGACTCTATCAATTATACTTTGCATCCACTTAAGATTCTCCTGTTGTTCTATTATTGCTTCAGCTGTAGTATTAGCTTCATTAATTGATATTTGAAGCTCATTTAACTTCTGTTCAAGAACTAGATTAATGTCTAAAAGTATTTGATTTAATGACAACTTTATACGACTCGTTTCATTTTTGACATGTTTCAATGATTCTATCTTAGCTTCATCAAGTTGCAGTTGGATCGGCTCAAAATAACTACTAACAACTTCCGACATATTGACATATTCAACATATTTAGTAACCCACTCTCTTACAATTTTGTCTCGATATTTTGTTTCATATCGTACAGACCCCCATTGACTAGGTTTCCAAAACCAGTTAATCTTCTTTTCTTGGTATGACTCCCTGATCGTTTTATTTCTAAATTGACCTTCATCTTCTTTCTTTATTTTTTCAGCCAGCAGGTCTGACAAATCTGTTAATTCTTCCGCAACAAAATTCAACGGATTTATACTCAACGCATTGTCATTAAAGACAATTCCTAGGTCCTTAATATATGACTTATATTGATCTATAATGATATTACAAAGACGAATAAAAGTATTATTGAGAATTGTTTCAATACGCACATTTAATTGATTAAGAATAGCATCACTTTCATTCTGAATTTCCTTAATTTGTTTTTCTGCTTCAGATTTCAGCACCTTTGAACTATTGTTATATCTAAAAATAATTTTATTGATTTTGGCCACAAGGGACAACAGACACATATCCACCTCATTTTCAACATCTTTCATCAAATCAATTTTATCAATCATTGCTGCTAGAACCTGTGCAGATTGCCCCATTTGAATCTTGTTTCTTATCTCTCTAATAGCCAGATCAAGTTCCTCTTTCTTTGCTGAATTTTGCCGAATCTCTTCTTGAATAGCTGCTATAGCCGCTAACTCTGTCAAACGATCATTAAAAGCTTGAACAAGATCATAAACTTTGATTGTCCGAGCATATTTGTTTATATATTGTCCAATAGCTTTTTCTATTGATACAATTCCACTATGAATCTCTATTTTAGTATCATCATCTGCCACTTTTAGGTCGTCTTCAAACTTAAGCCTAACCACATGAGGAAGATGCGAATAATGATAATATGATTCAAAATGAAAAGAATCATATTTTCTAATTTTACGCTTGAAATTATCAAGTGCAAATGGCTCTTCATCTTCGGAACGAAGTTCCAAAGCTACTAACGAAGAAACAGGAAAAATATTCGGCTCATAAATTTTTCTAGACTCAAGATCCACCTTGGCTGATTTTAAAGCTTTCTCGATGCAATCGAGTCCGTCGTCTTTAGGATTAGGTTTAAAATCGTCCATCTTATTCATTACAAAGATAAATCTTTCTCTGGATTGTTTCCCTCCCGAATTCATACATTGGCAGACAAAATCAAGCAATTCTTTCTCATCTGTTATACCCAGTGCTTGACCATTCATTACAAACAATACGAGCGATTTATCCGAATCTGAAAGCATTTTGTAAGTTAATGTTTTATGACGCTCGTCACGCGCATTGTTTGGGCCAGGAGTATCTACAAGTACTAACTTCATACCAACGGAATCAACACAAGGAATACGTCCATGAATTTCAATGCTTGAAACCCTCTCATCATCATTCCATTCTTTCATTACATCTAAAGAAACATCTTCATTTCGAAAAATTTCTTTTCCAAATGCATCAAAAGCAATGGCTAGAAAGCTATTTTGATCTGTATCAATAATTTTTACAATAGTTGCCGTAGTAGCTTCCATTTTAGCAGGCATTAATTGCTTGCCTAAAAGGGCGTTAATAAGAGTTGATTTCCCCGAACTCATTGTTGCAATTACATTAATTTCAAATTCTTGGTTCTTCGCTTTTTCGAATGCTGCAATTATTGATTCATCACGAAGTGCATCTACCTTACCTTTTTTAATTTCTTCGAAAATCTTATCAACATCTGCTTCAACATCAGCTACATCTGGTGTACAGTGATGATTAAACACTGCAACCTCAACTTTTTTACTCTGTGACTTAAAAGCTATTTTCAAGTCATCAAAATCTGCTTGAGTCCCTGTAAAATCTACTTCATAATTCTTATCAGAATATTCACTAACAAGAATATCAGGCAAATTACCAGCCCATTCTTGTAATCTAAGTTTACCAAAGTTCAAAGAACTATTGGCTTTAGGCTTCTTGTTATCTATCAATATCTCTGTAGATATCAAAAACGGATTGTACTTTATTTCAATCTTCTTCATTGTAAAAATTTAATTAGTTTTTCCAAAACAAATATTCCCGTATGATCCAATATTGATTTCTGTTTGCTAAAATTGTATTTAGTATAGTTCTCAAGAAAATAATACTTCCTAGAAAACTTAACTTTCAAAATATCTAATTCAAATAATTCATCATCATCCAAAAAAGACGCTTTTAGATACAGTTTGATCATTAAAGCGCCAAAAGCTGACAAAGGAACAATTAATGGTTCATGATGTTTCTTATCATTTAAAACTTTCTCAAAATCATTAAGCATTTTCTTTATAGAATCATTTTGTTGTTTAAATCTATCAAGCTGATTTAAAACAAATATTATAGGTTTATGAGTATGTTGAATCGTATAGTCAAGTAATTCACTTTCATCATTGGTTGCAAAATATTGACCGTTTGCCACAAAAATAATTGCATCATAATCATTACCACAAATCACTTGTTTTGTTATTTCTCCATGACTAATATCTTTACTATAAT
This sequence comes from Parabacteroides caecihominis, assembly GCF_023656785.1. NCBI lineage: Bacteria > Pseudomonadati > Bacteroidota > Bacteroidia > Bacteroidales > Tannerellaceae > Parabacteroides > Parabacteroides caecihominis. Next base: position 48,570 of record NZ_JAMOKS010000032.1, on the reverse strand, counting down.
TGGCACCAGGAGTATCAATTATACAAATCCGTTCTGAAGAAAGATAAGAGTCAAAATGCAATCCTGCAGACATAAAATAATCACTATTTACAAACTCAATATCATTACTATAAACAAACTTATTATCACCTATATTTACTATTAATCCATCCTCATATGGTTTGTTATAAATGTAACAAAGATGACTAGTACAAGCTGTTGTTTTAATTCTGTTGATACGATATCCGACAAGTGCATTAATAAGTGTAGATTTACCTGCACTCATAGTCGCAACAACAAGAATCTTCTTCAATGGTTTCGCATGGAATTTAATATCTAAATATCTATGTTGTTGAAGAGAACAGGGAATACTGCTACCACTTGCAAAAAACAATTCACCTTGAAAATACTTATAATTTTCTGTTAAAATACCTCTTGTAAAAAAACCATTAACTTTATCTAAGAGAAAAGTATATGTACAAATAGTTAATCTTGAGTCTAAAGTAGAGGCTAAATAAAAACAATCAAAAACAAATGATTGCCTCATTAGAGAGAAATGTATCTCGTCACTTTCTCTATAGAGAGCAGTCTTTATATAAACCCAATCAAAAGTATAATTCCACGATGTCTTTGGTACATATCCTAAAATTGAATAAGCCCAAACTTCAAATAATAATTTTGCACGATTGTTAGAGCTGGAGATGTAACACATAAACTCCCCAAGCCCCATAACATACTGAATATTAAAAGGTTTATCAAATCTCTTGATTGGGTGATCAGAGATACTAAATGTATGCGTTAAAAATCGCTCCATTTTTTTTCTTTATTAGTCAACGTGAGTTTTTATTTTATATTATTAACTTGATCTTCATTGAATTTTCGCTTAAGTTCATTAAACTGCTCCATTCTATTTAATGACTCTTCAATAACTTTCAATTCAAAGTATTCATCCTCTAGTAATAAATCAGAACTATTTCTTATATCGGATATAATATCCATAACCTCTATTATATCTTCATTATTAACAGCATCACCTATAATTAAACACTCCAATGGAGTAGCATTACTATCAATATACGCTGCTAACATCTCATCTGAAATATTATTATATAATTCAGCCATAATACTCCTCCTTTCTACCCATAACGTTTTTTAACTGCATAAGTGCCCTACGATGAATATTATATAAATTATCAACAGTTATTTTCATTTCTTCCGCTAATGACTCCGGATGTACTTCTTTTAAATCCAACGCTTCAATAACCTTGCGGTATCTTTCATTAGGCATTTTCTTTAATGCGTTACAAACATCCATCTTGCAATCAATGAACATAGTTACATTGGCTATTTTATCCATTTCTTTGTTTAGAGTCTCGCTTGATTTATTTTCTATTAGTTCACGTTTCTTTTTTTGAAAGAAACGCACTGCTACAACACTTGTCCATGTCATAAGCTTACTCCTATAATCAAATTGACGAACTTTGTACCAGTCTTGATCAGCCATGTATAAGTATAATTCACTAATTAATTCCTTTTTATCTATATTTCCATCAAATATATTTTGTAGGATATAAATAAAAAGTGCAGAGCATTTCTTTAGAAAGAAATACTCAATTACAACTTTGTTATTAGCAAGAATGCCATCAACAATCTGTTTGTCCGTATATTGTTCTAAGTCCATTGCTCTATAAAATTCATGTAGACCATATATGTCTAAAGACAAATATATTTAATAAAGAGATATTTCAGTTTCCCCAAATATGTCATCAACGATTATCTAATATATAATTATGATAAGCGATACCAATTCGCTCATAAACACACTAATTTTAATATTTCATAATATTTCTAATACATCTCTTAGTCTTCTGTAATATCTTTGTGAGACATTCAATTCCATATCCGTAAATGGCGGATATAATTCGCATTTCAGCGTCACATTTTCAATCGAACACAAATAATCAAGATTAACAATATAATCTTGACTAATCTGCACAAAAGAAGGATTGATTCCCAGCAAATCTTTAGCTGTCGTGCCCATGCGAAGTTTATAGAGTTTGCGATCAGCAGCAAGCATCATTTGCCAGCAACGTAATTCCCTTAAATATTGGAACAAAAGAATTTCCTCACACTTTACAAAAACTAGCCCGGATATAGTTTGAACCGCAAACTTACTACGAATAAGCAGCTTGCGTAATGACTGTTCAATATTCACCTTCTCATCTTTGGCAACATGAGCACGGAGACGGTTTATCAAATCGTCTAGCTCTTTCAACTTATAAGGCTTCAACAAATAATCGAAAGCAGACGCATGGATCGCATCCAACAAATATTTATCATAAGCGGTATAAAAAACTATATGCATATCCGGATGAATATCCGACTGTATACGGCTTAAAAGTTCCAGACCAGTCATACCCGGCATTTCAACATCAATGAAAAGCAGGTCCGGTTGCAAACGGACTATCTCGCGGGCTGCATTATCCGGAGATGTACACGTTGCTACGACACGTATCTCCGGGAAACGTGATAAATCGCTTTCTAAACATTTGATACAAGACGGTTCGTCATCGACGATGACTGTAGTAATTTCATTCGCATTCATAAAGCAAAGTTGTAATTAAGTGGGACAATTAATGAGACACTGGTTCCGTGCTGTTTCTCAGAGGCAGAATACAGGTCTCTGATGGAAAATTGCATTTTACGGATATTGTGAGTATTCAACAAATCGGTTGTACGGTATAGTATTTTTAAACCCTGGCCGGTACTTCTCTCATCCCGGACATGTGCACCGGGATGGTAACCGATGCCGTTATCTTCTATCGATACGTGAAGCGCCTCGTCTTCAACAAAGACAGATATGATGATGCACGGATTCAAAGATTCTGCATTAAAAGCATATTTTACAGCATTCTCAACCGGTATCTGGATAGACATCGAAGGGACTAACGTTTCCATAGATACACCAGAAGATACATTCCACTCCACCCGGATACATTCCGGATCACCCAGCATCTTCAACTTCAGGTAATTCTTTACAAAACCAATTTCTTTTTCCAACGGAACCGCCAGTTGTTCGGAAGAAAGCAAATCACCCCTCAATACGTCAATCAGCAAATTTACCGGTTCGGAAAGTTCTTCATAACGGCGGAAAATAGGCATTACTGAATTCAGTACATTAAATATATAATGTGGGGCAATACGATTTCTGACAACAGCCATACGCAATTGGGTGATAGTGGCTATTTGCTGTTTATAGCGAAGCTCTTTCTTCCGGCGGATATAGAACAGCGCACATACCATTAATAAGACAACAATAATTAATCCCAGTCCGGCAATCCATGCAAGCCACATCCATTGCTGTGCCTTAGCTTCAGTCTGCGTAATCATGATATCTTTCTTCAAAAGAGTCGTATCCTGTCGATAACGAAATTCGGTCTCACGGATACTGTTCTCAATCTTCATATTCCGCAAAGAATCGCCACAAAGATCCGCCTGGTTCCTGTAATAATACGCTTGGGCAAAATCTTTCTTTTTACGATATAATTCCTCCAACCGTGTGTTATGATAATACTGGTACTGAAGGTCCGTATGAAGCGTATCATAAGGTCGATTCAATCGTCGGGCGGCTTCCGGCAAATCATTTTCCTGCAAAGCCAAAGAGGCGAACAATCCATCCATATAAAACTTTATGCCGGGTTGCTGCAATGCTGATTCTCCGAAAAAGGCAACTGAGCGTTCCAGATAATAACGGGCGGAATCCGGCTGTTCCTTCAACAAATATATTTCACCGATATTCCCTTCTACTATCCCCCGATAAATCGGTTGGGGAAAGTTTGCCACAATCGCATTTGCCCGCTGAAACCAGACTAATGCATTATCATATTCTTTGGTTACATAATAATAGTTTCCTCTGGAATTAGCAAAATAGTACTTTTCATAGTCGCTTCCTCCATCCCAATATTGTTCTGCTTCCCGAAAATAAGAATCAGATAACGGATAGTTCTCCAGTTCCTGATACAATTTTGCCAATCCGGAGTAAATCGGATAATTCATCTTATCACCGACACCCAAAGAATCAGAAAGAAACAATGCTTTACGGTAATGATAACCCGCCCAGCCATAATCACCCTGATGCTGATAGCAATCAGCCATATTAATATAGACATTTATCGCAGGCAAACGTCCAAAATCGTTTGCCTGCGATAATGCTTCAGAAGCATTATCCAAACAGACAATAGCAGAGTCCCATTGATTCATATCCTGAAAGAAAACACCCCGGCTATTATAGGCATCTGCCGATAATTTCAGCAGGCGATCCTCTTTTTCCGGTTGTTTTTCAACAAAGTGTAAGATCCGATCATTCAATAAGAATGCAGAATCAACCTGATTACTGAAATAATAACAACGGGAGATCGTTTGATCCAGATTATAATAGTTTATGCTATCCGATACGTTTTCCTGATCAGTCCTTAATTTAGAAATAACAGCTAACGGGCTTACAGCCAAAGAGTCCCTATAAAAAGAAAGCAAAGAATCAATCCTGCTCGTTTCAGCATCTTTTACAGATGTTTTCTGAAACGAACATCCCAATAATATACTAAACAGGATAACAAATACCCCACATGGCGTTAACTGTTGTTTTTCCATACTTACCTTCCCTTTTTAACAAAGGACATAAATTATTATGACATTTACAATCGTTCAAAACCATTTTAACGTATAAACTTTGATTATCACGATTAAATACCCTATTTAAGCAGACAAACGCCAAATCCGTAAAGTATATATACAAAAAGAGGATGCTCTTTTGAAGCATCCTCTCTCACTTATTATATGTATAGAATTTTACTTACACATCTCATTAATCACCGCAATCAACTCGCCGCCGATTTCTTCAGCTTCTTTCATTGTGTGAGCTTCGGAATAGATACGGATGATCGGTTCGGTATTACTTTTACGGAGGTGAACCCATTTGTCAGGGAAGTCGATCTTTACACCGTCGATATCAGTGATATCATACTGAGCAAATTTTTCTTTCACCTTAGCCAGGATTGCATCCACATCGATCTCCGGAGTCAGCTGTACTTTCTGCTTGGAGATAAAATACGGAGGATAGCTGGCACGTAATTCGCTTGTTTTCATTTTCTTCTTTGCCAGATGAGTTAGGAACAAGGCAATGCCTACCAAGGCATCACGACCGTAATGGCTGGCCGGATAGATCACACCACCGTTACCTTCACCACCAATCACAGCGTTTGTCGCTTTCATCTTAGTAACAACGTTTACTTCACCTACCGCAGCTGCATTATATTCGCAACCATGAGCACGGGTCACATCACGTAACGCACGGCTTGAACTCAGGTTACTTACCGTATTACCCGGCGTATGACTCAATATATAATCGGCTACTGCCACCAATGTGTACTCTTCACCGAACATTTCACCGTCTTCGCAGATAATAGCCAAACGGTCTACGTCCGGATCAACAACAAAACCGACATCCGCTTTAGCATGTTTCATCAGGTCAGAAATCTCTGTCAGGTTTTCAGGTATAGGTTCCGGATTATGAGAGAAATTTCCGTGAGGTGCACAATGCAGTTTAAAGATTTCCTTCACACCCAAAGCATAAAGTAAATCCGGCAAAACAATACCACCCACTGAGTTTACAGCATCAATAGCCACCCGGAAGTTAGCCGCTTTAATCGCTTCTACATCCACCAGGTCAAGATTAAGTACACTCTCGATATGTTTCTGTTTATATGTATCGTCAACGATCACTTTTCCCAAATGATCCACATCGGCAAATTCAAAACTTTCAGAAGCTGCAATATCCAAAACTTCAGCACCTTCGGCTGCATTCAGGAATTCACCTTTTTCGTTCAACAACTTCAAGGCATTCCACTGTTTCGGATTATGGCTGGCAGTCAGGATAATACCACCGCAAGCGCCTTCCATAGCAACGGCTAATTCAGTAGTCGGGGTTGTAGCCAGGTCGATATCGACCACATCAAATCCCATACCGGTAAGCGTACCCAAAACCACCTGTTTTACCATCGGGCCGGAGATACGGGCATCACGTCCTACTACGATTTTGTTTGTTGTAACTGTCGTGTTTTTTCTGATGAAGGTAGCATAAGCTGCCACAAACTTCACAATGGCTAACGGATTCAATCCGTCTTCCGGTGCTCCGCCTATTGTACCGCGAATACCGGAAATAGATTTAATTAGAGTCATAAGTATGTTAGATTATTTTTCGAATGTATATTTTACTTTGCTAAAATAGACTGGACGATAATTACTTTGGAAATAACTACCCATTCTCTTAAATGGAACGATCATTTTGACAGTCGCCCCTTCTCCCACATGGTATAAAGCAGTAGCCAACCCTTCGCCTACAAATAAATCCGGATCATAACTTCTGTTATCCCCCGAATAGACATTATAACCGAATATAAATTCTGTAGGGAATCCATAAATATTATTATACCTGGAAGATAAATTATCAACCATCATTTGTGCAGTATCCGTATCCATGATGTTATTAGCTATGAAACGACATAAAACACGGGTCGTGCCCAATACTGCCCGATTTCCATTACCTGAGTCAATCACATTCAGATACACATCATTATCCAACTTCACAAATTCATTTTCCTTAAAAACACCATCTGACGGATAGTGCTTAAGAATTTTAAATCCTTCATGATCAATCAACCGATCAATCGCTTTCCTCTCGTCCTTCAAGTGCTCAGTGTACGACTTCGTCTTATCGCATGACACCACCATCAGGGCTGCACACAAAATCATCAGGATACAAAAACCTTTCTTCATCTGTTATTCTTTAATGTATAAATGAGCGACAAATGTAAATAATATCTGCCATATCTCAGGCAAGTTTCTCTATTTCTTCTGTTTTATTAGGATTAAATTCTTTTAATCCCTTCTCAAACGTAGCTACAGCATCCTCTAAAGAGCCGAAAAACTCTCCCCCCGATGCATTTTTATGACCACCGCCATTAAAATACTGACAAGCAAACTGATTGCAAGGGAAATCACCTACCGACCGGAGAGATACTTTAATGTAATCCCTATCTTCACGGATAAAAACACTAAAAGTAACTCCTTCGATGCTCAACGGCATATTAACAAAGCCTTCCGTATCACCTGTTTTGTAATGGAACCGGTCCAGTTCCTCCTTTGAAAGAGTTATCAAAGCCGCATGATGTTCCGGATAAATCTTCATCTTTTCATACAAAACATATCCCTGCATCCGTAGCCGAGATTCGGAATATACCTGGAATACTTTACGATATATCAGATCTTTGTCTATACCTTTCTTTATCAACTCACTGACAATCGTGTAAATCTCCGGTTTATTGGAGTTATAAGTAAAAGAGCCTGTATCCGTCATCATCCCGGTATAAATACATGCCGCCGCTTCTTTACTCATTAGGTCGAACATTCCCATCCGGCAGATAAAACGGAAAATCATCTCACTTGTTGATGACATTTCCGGATACGACATCGTTACACGGCAAAAGTCAGCCGGATTCAAGTGATGATCGATCATCACCTTACGCCCTTCCGATGCAATAACCGCAGGCGCCAGTTTCTCTATGCGTTTGGGTTCATTAAAGTCCAGACAGAAGATCACATCTGCATCATGGATCAGCTGTTCCGCAAAATCTGGATACTTTTCATGTATCACAATATCTTTCGCCCCCGGCATCCATCTGTAAAATGACGGAAATTCATTCGGGACTATAACCGTTACATTGTCTTTACCGTAAGTAGTAAGGAAATGGTACAACCCCAAAGAAGAACCGAGAGCGTCACCATCAGGAGTAACGTGGGTTACAATAACAAAACTTTCGCCTTTCTCTACGTATTTCTTGGCTTTCTGAATTTTCTCTTCGTGAATGATTTTTGTAATCATATATTATCGTTGTTTACAGTGACAAAGGTACTACTTTTTTACGTTCTATGCAGTAAAAAAACGTTCAATAAGCAAATCAAACAATATAAATAACAATAGAAGCAAGCCGGCAAAAAGGACTCCCGGACGCCTGGTCTTCGTAAATAACAAGAAGGAAAGAATGGAACCATACCCCAATATAGTCAATAGTAAATCGATACGCCCGTAAAAGACCGCCTCCTCTACACGGCTAAAAGCATCGACAATCCAAAACAATGTATGCGTTAGCTTTTCTACGAATAATTGTAATAATCCGTAACCCGGAATGCCTACAGGAAGCAATAACCAGATCAGTCCGGCCGGAATAAGAAAGGTAGCCAGAAACGTCAAAGGTAAATTGGTACACAGGAAAACCAACGAGAACTGCCGGAAATAATACAAACACAGCAAGGTTGTCCCAACTTGGGCAGCCAATGTCACCGTGATCCATCCCCAGGGTATCGCAATAACCGGATTCCTCACTACGATAAGATTTTGCAGACGAGGTTGCAGATATAAAATAGACAATACAGCCAGATAACTCAGTTGAAAACCGATATCAAACAGATATAACGGATTGAACACCAACATACAGAAAGCCGCAGCAGCCAACGTATTATAACCGTCAGTCATCCGCCTGAGTACCCTCCCCGTGAGATAAAGCGTCAGCATCAAACCGGCCCGTACAGCCGATGCTGCCAGTCCGGTAATAACCACAAACCCCCAAAGCAGACAAAGCATCAACAGGTATCCCAGCCAACTGTAAAAACTATTCTTTGGCAAAAAAGAAAACAGCAAAGAAAGGAATCCGCAAACAACAGCCACATGAAAACCGCTTACTGCCAGCAAATGAGCGACTCCCGTAACAGAAAAACGCCTCCTCACCTCGCGATCCATCTCCTTACGATAGCCAAGGGTAATAGTTGTCAACACCGACTTTTCCTCTTTTGACAAATTCAGTCGCTCAAAAGGCTCCAGCAAACGTTCCTGTCCTTTCCCACCCAGTTCCATTAAAAGCGATACTTCACTACTATCTCCCCTCTCCTGCCAATAAGCTGTCCGCTGTATGGAAAGACTAAGTAATAAAGACAGAAACACCGCGCCCCAAACCCAGCGCAATTCATAATTATCACCTCCGGACTCTACCTTTGGGACCAGATAAGAAAACGCTACAATCAATAATGGGATGATGATTAACAACAACAAGACAAGGCTGCAATCAAAGAAGGCTTGCAACAAGATTCCGGTTATCCATATGAAAAGCGGCCTGATAAACGGCCGCTTTTGTATTTCTTTTATTATCATACAAAGGTCGGTTTTGGTTGGTTATCTATCTTCTCTACATTTCTTTCAATTCTTTTATCGTTCGTATTGGATCAGGAGAACTGAAAACAAAGCTACCGGCAACCAGCACATCGGCACCGGCCTCCAGCAAACGCTTCCCGGTTTCCAGATTCACACCACCGTCCACTTCTATTAAGGTATCCAACCCTTTTGCCCGGATCATTTCTTTTAAACGGGCCGTTTTATTGACCGAATGTTCAATAAAACGTTGTCCGCCGAAACCGGGATTGACCGACATCAGCAATACCATATCAAGGTCCTGGATAATATCTTCCAGCAGACTGATCGGTGTATGCGGATTTAAGGTAACGCCCGCTTTCATGCCGGCCTCCTTTATCGCACCGATAGTACGATGCAAATGGGTACAAGCCTCATAATGAACATTCATCATATAGGCACCAGCCTCAGCAACCTCTTTGACAAACTTCTGGGGTTCGACGATCATCAGATGTACATCCATCGGCTTCTTCAGGATGGGCTTTACCGCATCCAGCACCGGAAAACCGAATGAGATATTCGGAACGAAAACACCATCCATAATATCCATATGCAACCAGTCCGCCTCACTGTTATTTATCATTTCGACCTCTTTTTGCAGGTTCAGAAAATCGGCTGCCAGCAAAGAAGGAGCAATCTTATGTTTCATAATTTCAAGTCTTTTGTGCAAAGGTACAAAAAAAGAAAGAGAACACTGCGCAAGTGTCCTCTTTCCTTTAATTTCTTAGTTCATCACATAACCACCGAATTCCGGTTGCAACGCAGGTTCCACATGGTAACTCCGTGCAAACTGAGACAGGAAATCAAGCGTTTGTCTGCTTGGTGTACTCTTCTTCTCGTTCCGGTTCTTTTTAGTTTTATCCTTCAATTCATCCATACATTGAGTAGAAAATCTCTTCATAGGCATCCCCTTTTTAATCGTTTGATAATAAAACGGGAGAATTTTCTACTTATTATATGAACCGAAGAATATTTTTATCTGATTATGCCATAGACAACTCAATACGGTTCTCATCTGCCATACGGCGCATGTTCAGGATAGCATAACGCATACGTCCCAATGCCGTATTAATGCTGACACCGGTGATATCGGCAATTTCTTTAAAGCTCAGATCCTGGTAATAACGCATTTCCAGTACTTCACGCTGGCTGTCGGGTAAATGTTTCACCAACTTCTTCACATCCGACAAAACCTGGTGGCGCACGATGTTATCTTCAATCGTTCCGTCACAAAGTTTAATATTATTGAATAGATCCACTTCTACCTCATCGTTGGACACAGTATTCTCACTGCGTTCCTGACGGAAGTTATCAATGATCAGATTATGTGCAATACGTGTAATCCAGGCTTTAAACTTACCGTTTTCGGTATAACGGCCCTGTTTAATAGTCATAATCACCTTAACAAAAGTCTCCTGAAAGATATCTTCTGTTAACTCTTTATTGCGGACTATAAAGTAAATGTAGGAATGGATACTGCTCTTATGACGGTTCAACAACACATCAAACGCAGTATTATCACCTTGCGCATAAAGGACGACCAGTTCTTCGTCGGTCATCGATTTTAAAGTCTTCATTACTTCTATGTTTTATAGTTTCTTTGAGTAATGTTTATGCTATAGGCAATGAGGTTTTAAATGTTAGACAATTTTGTTTTCGAAAACAAAAGAACAAAAAGTATTTTAAACAGACAAATATTTCTGTTATTTTTATACAAAAATGTCCCCTGCCTGTACGTTTTATGTACAAACAGGGGACATTTGGTAACAAACTATATTTTTAGAACTTATACCCCAAAGTTAAAGCAACCTGCGTTGTTTTTGTCTTTAATGAGGCTGGATCGGATTTAACAACTACCGAACCGTCCGGATTAAAAGTACTCGGAAAAGCATAAGCATCTTCTTTATATTCACGATAGACACAAGCTAAGTCTGCATAAAAACTTGGAGTAAAACGATAACCGACTCCTACCGAATAAGAATTCATGCCCTTATCGACTGTATAATTAGGAATGGTTCCCGCAACGTCTACGGCATTTATGTAATATTCTCCTGTCTTCGGATTTATAGCTGCTATTCCATCCTTTACATGCTGTTTCATAGGAGATGTTCTCCATAAAGTACCTGCCCGAACAGAAAACTGAGGAGTCACTTTATATTCCGCACCCACTTTTAAAGTACCGGACATACCAAAGTCACTTTTTATACCTTCTGTTTGTATCATATCATAACCATCCACATCACTCAGATTCATCCTCTTATAATTCGTAAGCTCATAATCTGCACTGATCAGGAAGTTTTGGCCCACACCCGCCACACTGAATATCCAACGATCAGGAGTTCGAAGACGATATTCTCCCGCCTGATAGTCAGGAGTTTCTTTCACTTTCCCCTCTACATCATCTATTACAACTTGTGCCGAGCCATGAAAATAATCGGTCATTTTATACCAGGTTGGAGAGTTATAAGCAATTCCCACACGCAAGAAATCCACCGGACGAACTATTGCGCCGATATTAAAAGCATAACCAGTTCCATCAGTCGATAATCCGTTATCCAACCACAACAAATCTTTTACAGTAAAATCTTCTTGGTACTTTGTTGTCAGATTATAATCCATATCAGTTATAGCAACAGTTGCCCCCAAAAAGAAACGATCAGAAATATTGGTAGCAAATGAAATATTATACTGCCCAATCGAGCCTTTTTCATTCACTAATAAATCAACATTTTGAGGACTATAAGCAGCACCCGGTGCCCCAAATGCCGAATGATAAGCATCCCCACCAGAAGTATTCGGTTTGAAAAAACCGGCCTCATAACCTAATACGGAAAGCCAATAGTTGTCTGCATCAAAATACGGATCAAACTTTCCACTGACAAGCGTCAAATCTTTTTCCGGTGTCCCATGCGCCATATCAGCTGCATAGTCTGCCACCGAAAAAGGCTGGGCTCCGTTCATCCGGTAAGAACGGTTAAAACTTTTTACCCGATTATAAGAGAGACCGATATTCCAACCGACAATTCCTTCATCATTGCCCGTCGGAAAATAACCGACATAAGCGATATTATCAAAATTGAACTTTGTCTTGCTCTCATCTGCCTTCGAACCGTTCCAATTTGTATTGGCTTTGATAGAAGAAAGACTTATCGTAGTTACCACTTCCGAACTACGATATATCCCTAACCCTGCCGGATTAGTAGACATAGACGATATATCACCACCCAATGCACCAAAAGCCCCACTCATACCCAAATAACGGGCAGTTCCGTTCAAGTCAGTCTGAGACATAGTGTATGCATTCATCTCACCTTGTGCATATGCAATACCACCGGCAAGAAAAAATGCCGATACAAATAAGCACGCTATTCTTTTCATCGTTTCTGTTATTTCTTTAATATCCTAATTTATGTAAGGGCACGAAATTATATCGGCCCTTACATTATTATATACTCACATTTTTATCTGCGTCCGCCGGAACGTCCGCCACCGCCACCACCGCTTGAACGGCTACTGCTTCCGCTACTTCCGCTACTGTAAGAGCCGGAACTGCGGCTACTACTGCTACTTCTTGACGGTGCAGAATAGGTACTCTGACTTCTGGTTGTGGCAGGACTACTATTATATCTTGTAGAACTGCTTCTTGTTGTCGGAGCTGACTGTATTCCTGAAGAACGTGTAGATGAACTACCTATGCCGCTTGAACTACTACGGGTAGAAGGCCGTGTACGAACTGTTGCTTCTGACTGCACCCGGTTTGAAGTCGTCCCTCTGCTTGAACGAATGCTACTTGCAGCCCCCCTTGTCGATGAAGAAGTGGAAGGACGTGAATAACGATCCGAACTCGTCCGGTTAGAACTAGTACGATTACTTTCACTTCTTAAAGAAGTTGCCCGGTTTGAATTTCGGTAAGAAGATGATCTATTGGAAGAACTATAGCGACTGGAAGAACTTCTTCCTGCGGAATAACGAGCAGACGTCGAACGCCCCGGAGATCTATAATTATACGGACTGGCATAATGGTGGTGATGGTGTCCCCAATAACCTCCATAATATCCGCCGTAATAACCACCCCAGTAACCCGGGCTGTAATAACCCCATGACGGACCGTACCAAGGACTGCTCCAACCGGCGTAGAAGCCACCCCAGCCCCAACCGAATCCCCAACGGGGACCATACCAGGAAGAGTACCAGGGATTGTAACTATAATACCAGGGATCATACCAGCCGGAATACCACGGAGAGTATCCCCAACTATTACCCATGTTTATATTTACATTCACATTGGCATTACCGTCCGAGTAATCGGTATCATAACCATAACTGTAATATCCGTCACTCAGATACAGATCGACTTGGTCTGCACCGGCTATCGTGATCTTACTCGGTGAATGATAACGTACGATACGTTCGGTATATTCATTATCCGAACGGCGTTCCGCTTTCTTCGTTACTTTCTGATTGTTATCAGGTAACTCTTCGATATAAGTACCGTCCGCTTCATCCAGGTCCTCATCATAAGGTTCCTCAACGTCAACAGATGTATATCGACGATTATATTCATCCACATCTCTATCTTTATCAAACGCCGGATGTGAATCCGAAGCCGATGCCAATACAATTGCAGATGAAGACTCCGTTGCATTTTCTTTTTTGGGCTGTATAACCTTCTCTTCTGTTTTTTCTTTCTTTTTTTCTTTACTTGAAGAGAAATACACATCATCAAAGAACTCCTCCTGGGCTGCGGCACTGAAGCCGACCAGAAGCATCACCACTAAAGATGTTAATTTCATGGGTTTCATATTCGTTTCTCCTCTACATTAATATATTTATTCTACTGTTTAGACTACATATCCGTTGCCGGGTTTAAGATCATATCCTTAAATAAGAATAAAAACTACGCATTCTATTTACAAATATAACGCGTTCCCAATAAGTTACAAGCGTTTATATATACTTTAACTATAAAAAACAACTTATTCTGAAACAATGCTACAAAATAGGAATCACAGACAACAAGAAATAACCAATCTGTATAAAAGCACATGGTTTATATACTTAGTAGATGCAACAAGAGACACAAACGCTGCAAAACCGATTCCGAATCAATGATAAAAATACATCCTTGGTAAAATCTGTTTCATACTAATGGAACAGTTGTTTCATTATGTAGAAACACTTGTTTCTTTAGGATGAAACAGTATCGTAAATACATTCGGGGAACTATTAAAATGAATTGGTCTCTTTTGTTATATGTTCAAAGATAAATCGTATATTTGTCCTTTGGTTTAAAACCTTGTAAACTGTATATTAACAAGATTAATTCTATTTGTAAATGGGAAGAGTATTAGTTATTGGTGCAGGGGGCGTAAGCACCGTTGCTGTTAAAAAGATCGCGATGAACGCTGATGTTTTTACCGATATCATGGTGGCCAGCCGCACGAAAAGCAAGTGCGACAAGATTGCTGCCGATATTAAAAATGTAAAGGTGAAGACAGCACAGGTCAATGCGGATAACGTGGACGAGCTCGTTGCATTGTTTAATGACTTTAAGCCCGAGTTGGTCGTCAACCTGGCTCTACCTTATCAGGACCTCTCCATCATGGATGCCTGCCTGGCTTACGGTGTCAGCTATCTCGACACTGCCAACTACGAACCGCTGGACGAGGCAAAATATGAATATAGCTGGCAATGGGCCTATAAAGACCGTTTCGAAAAAGCGGGTCTGACGGCTATCCTGGGATGCGGATTCGATCCGGGTGTAACGGGAGTATATACAGCTTATGCAGCGAAACATCATTTCGATGAAATCCAGTATCTGGATATCGTCGACTGCAACGCCGGCGACCATCACAAGGCATTCGCTACGAACTTTAACCCGGAAATCAATATCCGTGAAATTACTCAGCGTGGTAAATATTATGAAGACGGAGAATGGAAAGAAACTGACCCACTATCGGTACACAAGCCGTTGAACTACCCGAATGTAGGTCCGCGTGAATCATACCTGATGTACCATGAAGAACTGGAAAGTCTGACAAAGAACTTCCCGACGATCAAGCGTGCCCGTTTCTGGATGACTTTCGGACAGGAATACCTGACTCATTTACGGGTGATACAGAATATCGGTATGTCACGTATCGATCCGGTCATGTACAACGGACAGGAAATCGTCCCGATCCAGTTCCTGAAAGCCGTATTGCCTAATCCGGGCGACCTGGGCGAGAACTATACGGGAGAAACATCGATCGGTTGCCGTATCCGCGGGATCAAAGATGGCAAAGAACAAACTTACTACATATATAATAACTGTAGCCACGAAGCTGCTTACAAGGAAACAGGCGCTCAGGGTGTAAGTTATACGACCGGCGTACCTGCGATGATCGGTGCCAAATTATTTATGCAGGGAGTTTGGAGGAAACCAGGTGTATGGAATGTAGAAGAATTCAATCCCGATCCGTTCATGAAAGAGTTGAACGAACAAGGACTGCCTTGGCATGAAATGTTTAATGTAGATTTGGAATTATAATATGGCGTTACAAGTAGGAGATAAAGCACCCGACATATTGGGGCTTGATCAGAACGGAAATGAAATAAAACTCAGCGATTTTAAAGGTAAGAAGTTAGCACTTTACTTCTACCCGAAAGACAACACCAGCGGCTGCACGGCAGAAGCCTGTAGCCTGCGTGACGGCTACAAGGAATTACAGGCAGCCGGTTACGAAGTGGTCGGGGTTAGTAAAGACAGCGCAAAATCCCATCAGGGATTCATCGCCAAGCAGGAACTGCCTTTCAACCTGATCGCTGACACGGACACAGCCCTGCAACAAGCTTTTGGCGTATGGGCAGAAAAAAAACTGTACGGACGTTCATACATGGGGACTCTCCGTACCACCTTTATTATCAACGAAGATGGTATCATCGAGAAGATAATCGGTCCGAAAGAGGTGAAGACAAAAGACCATGCTAATCAAATCCTTAATTCATAAAAAGGGATGGCAAAAGAAGACAATTTATTCGAAGAGGGAAAAACCCCGGAAGGAAAGCCGGCTGTTAATGCCGACAAGTTAAAAGCGCTGCGCGCCGCAATGGATAAGATCGAGAAGAACTACGGAAAGGGTTCTATCATGAAACTGGGCGACGAAAGCATTGAAAGTATCGAAGTTATCCCGACAGGTTCTATCGCCCTGAACGCAGCTTTAGGCGTAGGCGGTTACCCGAAAGGACGTGTAATCGAGATATACGGTCCGGAATCATCCGGTAAGACAACACTGGCAATCCATGCTATTGCCGAAGCACAGAAATCAGGTGGTATTGCTGCGTTTATCGATGCAGAACATGCCTTCGACCGTTTCTATGCGGAAAAACTGGGCGTTGATGTAGAAAACTTATGGATCTCTCAACCGGATAACGGTGAACAGGCTTTGGAAATCGCCGAACAGCTGATCCGTTCTTCTGCGGTAGATATCATCGTTATCGACTCTGTGGCTGCATTGACTCCGAAGGCTGAAATCGAAGGCGATATGGGTGACAGCAAGATGGGCTTACAAGCTCGTCTGATGTCTCAGGCATTGCGTAAGCTGACCGGGGCGATCAACAAGACCAATACGACTTGTATCTTTATCAACCAGTTGCGTGACAAGATCGGTGTCATGTTCGGTAACCCGGAAACAACAACCGGCGGTAACGCATTGAAGTTCTACGCATCAGTTCGTCTGGATATCCGCAAGATCGGAACATTGAAAGATGGTGACGAAATGAAAGGTAACCAGGTACGTGTGAAAGTTGTAAAGAACAAGGTTGCACCTCCTTTCCGCAAAGCAGAGTTCGACATCATGTTCGGCGAAGGTATTTCCAAGGCTGGCGAGATCGTAGACCTGGCTACTGATCTTAATATTATAAAGAAAAGCGGATCCTGGTATAGCTACAACGAAACTAAACTGGGACAAGGCCGGGATGCCGCCAAGCAATTAATCAATGACAATCCTGAACTATCCGACGAACTCTCCACTCTTATATTTGAATCTCTCCAAGCCGGAAATCTTCCGTCAAAAAAAGGTTCATCTAAAGAGTAAGGTTATACATTAGCATATATGACAAATAAAGACAAATACCATTTACTGTGTAACACAGAAAAAAGTATACCCATTTTTTCCAGAGATTGGTGGTTGGATACTGTCTGTGGTATAGAGAACTGGGATGTCTTATTAAAAGAACAAAAAGGGCAGGTGCAGGCAGCACTGCCCTTTTACATTCTTGCTTCGGGAGTCATATCGATGCCTCTTTACACTCAGACAATGGGACCCTGGTTTGCACCAGAACCCTCTGATGCCAAGTATACCGGCATATTAGGGAAACGTCAGGCTATCTGCAAAGAATTTATAGATGCACTCAGAAAATATCCCCATTTCCTGCAAAATTTTAATTACCGGATAACAGACTGGCTACCATTCTATTGGGAAAACTATAAACAGACGACACGCTATACATATATATTATATAATATCCGTGACGAAAAGACCCTATGGGATAATATGAGTCCGAATATCCGCCGGAACATTACAAAAGCAAAAGAGAAATTTCTCATCACAATCAGGAAAGGGATTTCTATTGAAGATTTTCTGAAAATACAATCCATGACGTTTAAACGTCAACATCTCTCCACTCCTAAAAGACAGGACGTATTAATAAAATTGATCACCGCCTGCCGTCAACGTAACCAAGGCGACTTATGGGGAGCCTACGACGAGAAAGGGGAATTACATGCAGTGGCATTTATTGCCTGGCAGGAAAGTTCGGCTTATTATCTGGCCGGAGGCGGCGACCCGACATTAAGGGCATCAGGGGCGCATAGCTTACTTCTTTGGGAATGTATCCGCCACGTTTCCCAATACACACAAATATTCGACTTTGAAGGTTCTATGATTCCGGGAGTAGAACGTTTTTTCCGTGAATTCGGAGCAATTCAAACGCCTTACTTCACAATAACCAGAGGAAATCTCAGTTTATTATATAGAGCTTGGTTAAAGATAAAAGAACGGATATGAATAATCACGCTATACATTATATAATACGTTTCCTTCTTGGGGAAGATATTTCCGAAGAGATTGTGGCTGCCATCGGATATACGAACAATAGCAAACATTATGACCGTTACAGTATTGTGATCATTCCATCCGGTTTTTTCACCAATCATATATATGGAACGGCATCTTCGCTTCCGGAATTACCGCTTCAAGAAATAGAAGGAACTCCCTTGCTATTCGGTTCTCCCCTTGTAGAACAGATAGGCGACACGTTGGTTATTCATGCGGATATTATTGCCAGTACCTACTTTCTCATCACTCGCTATGAGGAAATCATCCAACGAAATGTAAGGGATGAGCACGGACGTTTTCCGGGAAAGAATTCTTTACCTTACCGGGCAGGATTTCTCCATCGTCCGATCGTTGATGAATACCGTATACTTTTGCGTAAATGGTTACGGCAATATGGACTCCGCATACCGGAAATTCCAAAAGAGATACAACATATCTATCTGACACACGATTTGGACTCTCCTACTCTTTACCGGACATGGAAAGGGGTTATCCGTTCCATCCGGGATAAAAGGGGGATCATCCAGTCTATCCAAGGAAAATGCGGACCAGTAGAAAACGATCCGTATTATACATTTCCCTGGATATTCGAACAAAATAACTTGTTACGGGAACAAACGGGCAAAGATATCTGCCGGGCAATCCTTTTTGTTCGCAGTGGAGGCAAATGCAAACAGGATAAGCCCCATTATAGCCTACGCAATACAGATATATCTCAACTGATACAGTCTGCATTGTCCAATGATATGACAATCGGCCTGCACAGCAGCTACCAGGCAGGTATAGCTCCTACCCTCATCAAAAAAGAAAAAACATGGCTGGAAAAGAATGTTGAGAGAAGTATACGCTTTAACCGCCATCATTTCCTTGCCAGCCGTGAACCGGAAGATATGACACACCTGGAGGCAGCCGGCATAACAGATGACTTCACCATGGGTTATGCAGATGTTGCCGGATTCAGGTTAGGGACTAGTTATCCGGTACACTGGATCAATCCGGTCACCCGTCGCTTATCCTCTATCTTATTGCATCCGCTGACAATTATGGATTGCACTTTGGAAGAAAAAAAATATATGGGATTAAATTATGAGGAGGCATTAGCATATAGCCTGAATCTTATCGAACAGGTAAAAAATACAGGCGGGGAATTGACTCTCTTATGGCATAATACCAGTGCACAGGAAAATGCAGACAGTTATTTATGCAAACTTTACAGCCATTTATTAAACGAACTTGCAAAAAAATGAAAATTGTGACTATTGTCGGAGCCAGGCCTCAATTTGTAAAGGCGGCCATGGTAAGCCGGGCGATTCTGGAATACAACAAAAATAATGAGAGACTGATTGAAGAACTACTTCTTCATACGGGACAGCATTATGATGCAAATATGAGCGATATCTTTTTCAACAGTATGAGTATCCCTCACCCCGTCTGGCAACTGCAATGTGGAAACGGAACACATGGAAAGATGACCGGCCGTATGCTGATTGAAATTGAAAAAATATTACTCGACACCCGGCCTGATTACGTATTGGTCTACGGTGATACCAACTCGACACTGGCTGGAGCACTAGCCGCATCCAAACTACATATACCGGTAGTTCATGTTGAAGCCGGCCTTCGCAGCTTTAACAAACAAATGCCGGAAGAGATCAACCGTATCCTGACCGATCATATAGCGACCTTACTATGTTGTCCGACTTTCGCCGCCATCAAACATCTGGCAAATGAAGGAATACAACAGGGAGTCCATCATGTCGGGGATGTAATGTATGATGCTGCATTGATTTTTGGTAAACTGGCAGACAGTTCTTCCCAAATCATGCATCAATTGAATCTCAACAGTAGGCAATTCAGGCTTTGTACAGTTCACAGGGCAGAGAATACAGATAACCGGGAACGGATAATGGGAATTATCAGTGCTATAAAAGAAATATCAACTTCTTCTTTTCCGACCGTTTTGCCACTTCATCCCCGCACTCGAAATTGTCTGGAAAAATATGGGATGATACAATCACTTGAAAACCGGGAAGGAATACATATCATTCCGCCGGTAAGCTTCCTCGATATGGTCATGCTGGAGAAACATGCGGCAACCATTTTGACGGATTCAGGTGGCGTACAGAAAGAAGCATATTTTCATCATACCCCTTGTATTACACTACGGGATGAAACGGAATGGGTCGAAACTGTTGAAGCAGGTTGGAACCAAATAGCCGGTTCTGAAAAAGAAAGTATCCTACATTGCCTGGAAAACCAACCGGAACAAAAAGAGATACAAGAATACGGAATTGGAAACGCATCAAAAAATATTATTGATTTGCTATGAAAAAAGTACTGATTATTTGCGATCTCTTTCCGCCGGCTTTCGGACCGCGTATGGGATATTTATGCAAATATCTCAGAAATTACGGATGGGAGCCTGTCGTTCTGACTGAAATGGTAGAAGAAAATACATTTACATTCCTTGCCAGTCAATGTGAGGCCGAATACATTAATTATTATACAGCCAAAAGTCCTTTTACCAGGAAACTACAATGGATCAGTATACTTTTACTGGATCTTTGCTTCGGATATAAGGATATCCGAATGTACAAAGAAGCCCGGAAGCTGGTCAAAAACAATAAAATCGATTTAGTTTTATGTAGTAGTTTCCGGACATTTCCCTTACCAGCTGCACTAAAAGTTGCAACTAAATATAAACTACCGCTGGTCGTTGACTTACGGGACATCATTGAACAATATACAGGAGATGAGTTTATTGCACATTCTCTCCCCTCTCTCTTGGGATTAAACAGATTATTCATATCTGTCTTTAAACGGAAAAGCCTACGGGATAGAAACCGGGTATTAAAAAAAGCAGATTATGTAACAACAATCTCTCCTTGGCATGTAGATATATTGAAACAGTATAACACTAATATAGAATTGATTTACAATGGGTTCGACCCGGAACTATTTTATCCGGAACAAAAAAAAACGGAGAAGTTCATTATAACATATACAGGGCGGTTACTTAGTACAGCTATGCGTGATCCGGGACTGCTCTTTGAAGCATTAAGTATTTTGTCTGCCCGTAATATATTGACACCCGACAAATGCCGTGTCTACTGGTATGTCGATGAAACGTCCCGTAAAATCATTACGGAAGAAGCTGAAAAATACCAGATTCTCCCTTTTATGGATTTCAAAGGATATGTTCCGGCGTCAGAAATACCTTCCATACTGAACAGTAGTTCCGTACTGTTGTTATTGACTAACCGTGCGGCAAACTCCGGTCCCAAAGGTGTTATGACGACAAAGTTTTTTGAATCGCTGGCTGTAGAAAAACCAGTACTTTGTGTTCGGAGTGACGAAAGCTATCTGGCTGAAGCAATCAATGATACGAATGCCGGCCTTGCCGCAACGAATGTGAATGAGGTATGTGACTTTCTTAAATCGTATTATCAGGAATGGAAAGAAAAAGGATATACATCGTCTTCCATAAAGAAAAGCAAGTTAGTCCGTTTTTCACGGAAAGAACAAGCAAAACAATTTATACAAATCTTCGAAAAGGTTGAAATCAATGGATAAATATATCAATATAGTGTCTTTCAATATCCCTTGGCCTGCTAATTATGGCGGGGTTATTGATGTGTATTACAAAATGCAGGCCTTACACAAATGCGGCGTAAAAATTATTCTACATTGTTTTGAATATGAACGCCCTCATTCCAAAGAACTGGAGTCTCTATGTGAAAAAGTATATTATTACAAACGGAAAACCGGACTATTGACTAATATAACTCTGTTACCATACAATGTTTTCAGCCGTAAAGACCCGGAATTACTTAAGAATTTGCTCGAAAACGATTATCCAATCTTATTCGACGGATTGCATACCTGCTACTATATTAATCATCCTCAACTACAGGGACGAATGAAAATATACAGGGAAAGTAATATCGAGCACGATTATTACCGTCACTTGGCTAAGGCAGAAACAAACCTGATCAAAAAATATTTCTTTCTGGTTGAAGCTTGGAGGTTTGAACGGTATCAGGAGATATTAAAACATGCCGATCTGATGTTGGTCGTTTCTATCACTGATACAAACTATCTCCGGAAAGTCTTTCCCAAAAAGAAAATTGAATACATGCCCAGTTTCCATGTCAATGATGAGATATCTGTAAAGAGCGGATCGTCTGATTTTGTCTTATATCATGGGAAACTATCCGTTACAGAAAATACACTGGCTGCGTTATATCTGATCAAAAATGTCTTCTGCAAATTAAAATATCCTTGTATCATTGCAGGTATGAATCCACCGGCAACGTTGTTTGCGGCTGCGGCTCCTTATCCCAACATCAAAATCGAAGCCAATCCTTCCAACGAACGTATGGACTATCTCACTCACGAAGCGCAGATACACATGTTGATCACTTTTCAGGATACCGGACTAAAACTCAAATTACTAAACAGTCTTTTTGGCGGAAGATACACGATTGTAAACCAGGAAATGATCACTGGCAGTGGTTTGGAAGCTTTATGTTATATCGCTAACACTCCGGAAGAAATGATAGAAACATGCAAACGGTTGATGGAGCAACCAATGACTCCCGAATTAATTGAAAAAAGGAAAGAATTACTATTCCCTACCTACTCAAACAGGCAACAGGGAGAACGTCTTTACAAACTGATTTATAACCAGGGAGAATAAAAAACTATTCTCCCTTTTCTTTGGGGACGTATAAACGCAGAAAAATTAATCCACTTTTCAGTTCTTTCTGAAGTTTCCATTGGGAGTAAATTGTTTCAATGTGTTCGTCATCCCAATTAAAGAGATTCGAATATAAAACATAACGACTATTTTCTAACTCAGCAGAAGAAAAACGCCGGTTATCATCAGTTATATCCATATTTGCAAACAATGCATCCATTGGAAATGCTGCTGTTACAGAATTAATCTCTATATGTTCATTCTCCAAATAATCGATCATCTCTTGGCGCAATGAATAATAAGGCAGATGACATAACACACTGTCCCAAGCTTTTGACATCTTCTCCGAATAAACCCAAAAGTTTCCGCTGACCAGTATACAAATCATCCCTACCAATAAAATTCGCACAGACCTTGTTTTATATACTTTAAATAAAAGCTGAGCTGTGATTAATGCCAGTAATATGTACAAAACCAGAAAATACCGGTCTCCAAAGGGGTTTGTTACTGGAATTGTAACTAACATCATAGTAAATAAGACACTCAAATAAATGAGAGATAACGGAGATTTGGAAAGATAAAGAAAGAAATTTTTTATCCCCATTTTAATGATTGAAGCAAATAGCAAAACCCAGACAACAATTCTCCCTGAATCCAACATCCTTACAGCCAAACTTGCTATATTCTTAACTATTTGCCCAAATGTTGCAAACTGCCGATGATCCTCATATCCAAAACCGGGTTGATACAGAAAATATCCGGTTTCCACCTTCCGGTATATAAACCATCCGCCTATCGCCAAAAGAGTCGGTATAAATACAGGGAAAACATATAAGAACGAATTTTTGAAAGATTTCTTATGAATAACATTTTCTATCAGCAAATATCCCAACCCCAATCCTGAACAAACAACCAGCCCTCTAATACTTACCAATCCCAGGCACATGGCAGATACAGCCAACCAAATTCGCCGGTTATCCAAAATCAAATTGATACTCAACAAAGCAAAAAAACACAGGATGACATCCGGAGAAATTAAAATCATCTGGGTGGAAAGTGCCGGTTCCAATAAAACCAACAAAAATATATAAGGTGTATATTTCGTCTCCAGCCTTTCACACAAGCGATAAACTTGCCAGATCACTCCCAATGAAAATACAGTTATAGATAAATGAGCTACCAACAAACTTTTTCCGAATAAAGACCAAAGAAGAGCCAGATACAGATGAGCCAAAGGGGGTTCTGCAACATATTGGGCCGGATAGACAAAAGACAGAAACCCATTTTCTAATAAATAACTTGCCGGCATAGAATACCCGGCAGTGTTATCCCAGAAAAAACAGTTCTCTAACGTAAAGAATTTCAACACCAGAAACAAAATCAGTACTACATATTTTATCATAATAATTTATTATATCGGATTTACACTATTTCATTTGTTTAAATTCTTCATTTTCTAAAGCTCTGATTCCTTCTATTATATAATCTCTTCTTAAATCGTCCGGTTTTAAAATCAACTCATTCCATTGAAGCAGATCAATATCAATTGGAACAATTCCGAAATTTTTATCGTCAGGCATACGTTGCAGTTTGTACTCTATACGCTTCAACAAATGCTTTATTTCATCCGGCTGTTCTGATGTATAAGCTACGGCCACCCGATTCAAAAAAGGAGCAGACCCTGTTAATCCGATCGGCTTCGTATATACAGAATTTGAAAAAGCTATAGAAACAAACTGGTTTCGCAATATACGCACCGCCTCCGCCATATTCTTTTCCTGATCTTGATTTGAACCTAAGCTCAATATAATTTTATTCAGCATATCGCTTATTTTATTTATTCAATGCAAAACTAGGAAAAAATACCTATTAGTTGGTATTGATCATGTAAGCATTTCACCATACCTTTGTGCGAGAATTTAAGAAAATGAGATTATCAGAGCTTCACACAGGTGAAAAAGGCGTTATAGTCAAGGTGATGGGACGCGGAGCATTCCGCAAACGCATCATTGAAATGGGATTTATCAGGGGAAAAGAGGTGGACGTTATACAAAATGCTCCACTGAAAGATCCTATCCACTATCGTGTAATGGGTTATGACGTTTCTTTGCGACGGAATGATGCAGCAATGATTGAAGTAATCAGCGCAGCCGAATACGCAAAGGCACAAATGTCACAACAAAGTGAAGAACGTTCCGCCGACTCTTATATACTACCTTCAACAGAAGATTTACAGGCACTTGCAATACATAAAGGAAAAACAATAAACGTTGCCTTGGTTGGAAATCCCAACTGTGGAAAGACTTCTTTATTCAATTTTGCATCCGGAGCCCACGAACACGTAGGAAACTACAGCGGAGTCACTGTTGATGCCAAAGAGGGAACCTTCCAACAAGATGGCTACACATTCCGGATCGTAGATTTACCCGGAACTTATTCCTTATCGGCCTATACTCCGGAAGAACTTTATGTCCGCAGGCATCTCAGCGAAGAACAACCGGACGTTGTGATCAATGTCCTGGATGCATCAAACCTGGAAAGAAATCTTTATCTGACCTGTCAGCTCATCGATATGGACGTCCGGTCTGTCATCGCCTTGAATATGTATGACGAATTGGAACGGTCTGGAAATAAATTCGATTACGAATCGTTATCCCGGATGATCGGTACCCCGATTGTTCCGACAATCAGCAGAACCGGTTTCGGTATTGAAGACCTTTTCAAACGGGTCATAAAAGTATATGAAGAAGAAGATCCTGTTATCCGTCATATCCATATAAATTATGGAGAAGTACTGGAAAAAGGTATTACAAATGTACGGCATGTCATAAAACAAAACGGAAATGTAGCAAAAAGCCTTTCCAAACGTTATCTCTCCATCAAGCTATTGGAAGGAGACCCTGAAATAGAACGTTTTATCCAGACATTACCCGGTTCCGAAACAATCATAGAAGAACGTGACCAGAATGTTACACAGATAGAAGAGTTATTGCTTGAAGACAGCGAAACGGCGTTTACCAATGCCCGCTACGGGTTTATCTCCGGTGCGCTACGGGAAACTTATGAGCAAAATAAAATAAAAGAAGCGACCAGCACTCAGATCATAGACTTATTCGTTACACATAAAGTATTGGGATTCCCCATATTTATTCTCTTTATGTGGATCATGTTCGAGGCGACATTCCGTTTGGGAGCCTATCCTATGGAGTGGATCGAAAATCTGGTTGGCTGGATCGGTAATTTTGTACGGGGAAACATGAGTGAAGGTCCGTTAAAAGACTTGCTGGTCGATGGTATCATCGGCGGTGTCGGCGGTGTCATCGTTTTTCTTCCAAACATCCTGATACTGTACCTGTTTATTTCATTCATGGAAGATTCGGGTTATATGGCACGTGCTGCTTTCATTATGGATAAGATCATGCACAAAATGGGACTCCATGGTAAATCTTTCATTCCTTTGGTAATGGGATTCGGTTGTAATGTGCCGGCTATTATGGCCTCCCGTACGATTGAAAGCCGCAATAGCCGTATGATCACCATGTTGGTTAATCCGCTAATGAGTTGCAGTGCCCGTTTACCGGTATATGTGTTACTTGCTGGTGCATTTTTCCCTAATAACGCAAGTTTCATTCTCCTGTCATTATATGTTTGCGGTATTCTTCTGGCTGTTGTTATGGCACGGCTGTTCAAACGTTTCCTTTTTAAAGAAGAAGACGTACCTTTTGTGATGGAACTTCCCCCCTATCGAATGCCTACTGCAAAATCGATTATGATCCATATGTGGGAAAAAGCGAAGCAGTATCTCCACAAAATGGGAGGTGTCATTTTAGTCGCTTCTATTATTATCTGGTTCCTGGGATACTTCCCCCGCCACAGTGAGATGGGAGATGCATTCGACAAGCAAATTGCAGAAGTGGAAAATGCCGAACTGGATTCCAAGGAAAAAACGGAAACAATTG
The DNA here is from genome assembly GCF_023656785.1 of Parabacteroides caecihominis. Lineage (NCBI taxonomy): Bacteria > Pseudomonadati > Bacteroidota > Bacteroidia > Bacteroidales > Tannerellaceae > Parabacteroides > Parabacteroides caecihominis. The sequence goes on along the minus strand of NZ_JAMOKS010000032.1, from coordinate 21,537 downwards.
CGGAGTTGGAACGGTTAAAGAATATGGAGCACCAAAAGAACTCTTATATCGGAACGATAGGACAAACAATCCAGCCTGTTCTTCACCCATTAGGATTCGATTGGAAAATGAGTGTCAGCTTATTGACCGGTATGGCAGCAAAAGAAGTCGTAGTCAGTACGTTAAGTGTCCTGTACACCGGAGATGAAGAGGATAGCCAGGTTTTATCCGAACGTATAAAACAGGATTTGGATGAAGAAGGCAATCCGGTCTTTACACCTCTTATCGCTTTGAGCCTGATGCTGTTTGTTCTCATTTATTTCCCATGTATCGCAACAATCTCGGCCATCGTCAATGAATCGGGATCATGGAAATGGGGAATATTTGTAATTGTGTATACATGCGTTTTAGCATGGATCGTCTCGTTTATCGTCTATCAGACGGGGAGTTTGTTTATTAATTTATTAAATTAAAGACTATTGGTTATGTGGCAGGAAATAGCAATCATATTAATAGGTATTATCATTATACTGTATCTTGGACGGAAAATATATCGATTCATAATTCATCCGTCCAAGAAGGACACCCCTTGTGCTGGTTGCTGTGGATGCTCGTTAAAAGAAAAAAGATGAAGTAATTTTACTGTCACATAACACTCGCAGTTACTTGATTTCATTCTTTTCAGATTTATCATTTGTGCGATATAAAAAATCTTGTATATTTTAGTCAAACCCAGAACCGAACAAGTTGTTTGTGTCGTTCTCATATAATATATCCATCCTCTTTTACGATAAATCAAACTAATTTACTCCATATTAAAACACATTTCGTATATTTGTCAATTAATTCATATTCTGGTTTAACAACTTCAAAATGATAATATCAAATTTACAGAATCAGGAATTACGATTAAAATAAAACAGATTCTATGAGATAGTATCACTACCGGAAATCCGGTAAAAGTAATAAAGAAAATTAATCTTATACAATGAATTTTCACTTTCATAATATACTGGGTGGGAGCAAGCGGACTTCCCTTCTGAAAAAAAATATTGCAGCCTCAATTTTTATAAAAGGAATAAGCATACTTAGCTCACTGCTTTTGGTGCCGCTTACTTTGGATTATGTAAACAAAGAGTTGTATGGAATATGGTTAACACTATCCTCCATCGTGGTATGGATCAATTTTTTTGACATAGGCTTAACGTTAGGGTTAAAGAACAGATTAACAGAGGCACTGACAACTCACGATTATGCGCGTGGGAAAAGTCTGGTGTCAACCACCTACTTTATGATGCTCGCGATATTCATTCCTGTATCTATTGTAGTAATGCTGTTGATCCCATTCATCAATTGGCCTGAATTACTGAATGTCCCAACTATCTACAATAAAGACATCCAGATTGTGTTATACTTATTAGTAATCTTCATGACTATACAAATGTTCTTCAATGTGTTGAATACAGTTGTATCAGCCTATCAGAAGACTGCTATGGCATCCTTATTTGCCATGTTAGGGCAACTGTTATCATTATTGCTGATATTCATCTTAACTCGTACAACCCCGCCTTCCTTGATCGGTTTGGCCTTTGCTATATCCTTATCTCCTATTGTTGTTTTAATAATTTTCTCACGTATTTTATACACAAGCTCTTTCAAAGAAATATCCCCGTCCTATAAATATATAGATTTAAAACAAATAAAAGACCTATTCAACCTCGGTATCAAATTCTTCATTATACAAATACAGGTTATCGTCCTATACCAATCAACCAATATCATCATTTCGCATATTTCTGGTCCGGAAGCCGTCAGTCAATACAACATTGCCTACAAATACTTAGGGATATCTACTATGATTTACAATATCATCCTAACTCCTCTTTGGCCGGCTTTTACCGATGCATACGCTTTAAAAGACTATACTTGGATGAACCGGATATATAAAAAAATGTGCTTGGTTTATTCGATAGTATTATTCGGCATAATAATCCTTATCGCTTTATCTCCATACCTCTACTATTTCTGGGTCGGAGATAAAATAGAAATCCCATTTGAAATAACGCTATGTCTCGGTATTTTTTTGGCTGTAAATTCATGGGATTCATTACAGGTATATATGATTAATGGTGTTGGTGCTATTAAACTTCAAACCTATGTTGTATTAATCGGTTTGATTTTTCACATACCATTAGCCTTATTTTTAGGCAATAAAATGGGTACTATCGGCGTTATATTATCAATGACTTGTATTAATCTTATCTATTCTGTCATTTTCACAACGCAGATCAATAAGATCTTAAAACACAAAGCTCATGGTATTTGGAATAAATAATCCTATTAATATGAACAGATTAAAGAAACATATTAAAAATAAATTACCATTTATCATCCGTTTAAAAACCATTTGGAATCAATTACGATTCAACTACATATCACCTCTGAATTTAGAAAATTTTGGATTCAGAGGTAAAGAATCACATATCATGCTTCCTGCACATATTGCCAATGCTCAAAATGTATATATGTACGAACAAACTCGTATTCAATCCAACGCAAAGATTATTACATATACGGGTAAGTTTATCATGAAAAAGTATTCCGGCGCAGCTCCCGGATTAACTGTTATAACAGGAAACCATACACCAACAGTAGGTATCCCTCATTATTTATTACCTCTATCAAGAATAAATGACATGGAAAAAGATGTTATTGTTGAAGAAGATGTTTGGATTGGAGCTAATGTTACTCTTTTATCGGGAGTTACTATAGGACGTGGTGCCATAATTGGAGCTTCAAGTGTCATAACAAAAGATGTTCCACCTTATGCAGTCGTAGTTGGAACTCCTTATAAAATCATCGCTTCTAAATTTTCCATGGAAGAAATCATGGAACATGAAAAACGACTTTATCCAAAAGCGGAACGCTTTGACAAAAACTTCTTAACACAACTTTTTAATCAGTATTACATAGGGATGCATTCTATTGGCAAAACGATGACAGCAGAAGATGAAATACGATATCAAAAGTTTCTCAAAAAAATCAATTAAACTAACATCTCTAAAAAAGATTTTATCGTCATGAAAGTAGTTCATATTGTATTTGGAATGGAATATGGAGGTATTGAGACTATGCTGGTCAATATAATGAACGAGCAAATAAAACATACCGACATATCTTTGATTATTGTTAACAATCAGGAGGAAAAATCCATTACTCGGGATATTAATGACAAAATCCGAATTACAAGAATTAATCGTCCTGCAGGATCAAAAAATCCTTTTTATATATTTGCTCTTAATTATTTGTTATGGAAAAGGCACTATGATATAATACACGTCCATGTCCCAAACACCATAAAATTCATATTCTTGAAAGCTATTACAAATAAAATATGCCTCACTGTACATCATATAAGTACTTCTGAAGACATCTCTTATTTACACAAATACAAGCATATCTTTGCCATTTCAAACTCCGTACAAGAAGATCTGGCTAAATATCTGAAAAGAAAAGTTCCTATTGTATTAAATGGAATAGATTGTACTAATATTGTTTCTCAAAAGGGAGTTACAGACCATCCTGTTTTCCGTATAGTACAAATCGGCAGATTAGTACATACGAAAAAAGGGCAAGATATCCTAATCGAAGCAGTTTCCATACTACATCAAAAAGGGTACAAAAACATATCGGTTGATCTTATTGGAGACGGTGAATCCAAAAGCTTCTTGAAAAATTTAGTGAAATCAAAGCAATTGGAAGAACAAATCCATTTTTTAGGAAGTAAAGAACAATCATACATATTCAGCCATCTGAAAGAGTATGACTTATTTGTACAACCGTCACGAAAAGAAGGTTTTGGCCTGACAGTAACAGAAGCCATGGCAGCCAAAGTGCCGGTATTGGTCTCCAATCAAGAAGGTCCAATGGAAATTATTGAAAACGGAAAATACGGATACTATTTTAAAAGTGACGATGCGACCAACTGTGCCCATGAGATCGAGAAAATAATGAACACTCCAACACACGAGATAGTATCCAAGGCATACCAACAAGTTATAAGCAGGTTCAATGTCAAAAAGACAGCGCAGGAATATATCGAACAATACAAAAAAATAAACTCCTAATTACACGAGTCATAAAAATATTAAATAAAAATCATGAAGTTAACATTTGAAAAATTATTTTCTATTCCTAAAAGCTTCTGGGTTAGTATTCATTATTTCCCATTTAAAGAGGCTATAAAGCTTCCTATTTTGGTGAGGTATAACACTCGTTTAATTGCTATCAGCGGTTTAATAAAAATCAACAAATCCGAGGGAGTAAAAACAGGTATGCTATCAATCGGTTTTGGGAATGTGGGAATATTCGATAAAAAATATGAAAGAAGCATTTGGGAAGTAACCGGATGTATAGAATTAAAGGGTAAGGCAGCATTCGGTCATGGTTGTAGGTTATGCGTCGGAAAAAATGGCACACTGACTATTGGTTGCCATTTTAATAATACAGCAGCAATGACTATTATATGTCAAAAGCATATAACATTTGGAGACAACGTCATTACGAGTTGGAACACTTTAGTGATGGATACAGATTGGCATTCTATTGTAAATGTGGAAACAAATGAAATTTATCCTATATCAAAAGATATCGTTATTGGTAATAATGTATGGTTGTGTACTCGTAGTGTAGTTCTTAAAGGTTCCGTTATTCCAGACGGCTGTATCGTGGGAGCCAATTCATTATGTAGTAAAAAATACACTCTGGATAATTCTCTGATAGCAGGGAATCCGGCTGAAATACGAAGGAAAAATGTAACAATGTATAGAAATTAAGTGAATAGACTATAAGCATCCGTTATATTGTTTTTATATTTAAATATATTTTTATAAAATGAAAATTTTGATAGATCCTAGATGCATGTTTAACTATGCTTCTTTTTACATACAAGGTTTGCATGAATTTTATGGTAAAAACAATGTAAGTTTTGCAAAACATGAATTTAAAGAAGTTAGCTATGAATACTATCGTATAATGTGCTATGAAATAAGAGACGGACAGAAAATTAAACGAATTGTAATCGATTACCAAGATTTTAATACTATAGTAAATGATGCCTACGCCTGGTGCGATATATATGCTAAAATTAATGTAAGCAAAGAGGATTACAACTCCGGTAAATACAGCAAACTCCTATGTATTCCCCCTGGATTCGGTATTAAAATTTACGGATTATGGGGAAGCTGTTGGCAAGCCTTAAAAAACACATTTAATATACATAAAAACGGTTGGAATTTATATGGAACCAAGAGTATGTATATCAGAGAATATCTTTCCAATTGGCATTCAAGAGCTACACTTAATACATATTTAGCAGAACAACGCTCATTTCCTAATTATATATTTTTTATAAGTACTTTATGGGATAATCGTATTCAATCTACTCCGACCAATCAGTTAAGAGCAAAATTCATAAGAATATGTAAATCTTTAAAAAACAAACACTTCGAAGGAGGATTATTTGCAAAACCGACTAATCCGGATTATGAAAAATATAGCGATTTAGTCTTTAAACAAAAGTATAAACATATAGATTACATCAAATCTACCCAAAAATCTGCTATCGTATTCAATGTGCCAAGTGTCCTTGATTGCCATGGATGGAAATTAGGAGAATTTTTAGCAATGGGAAAAGCTATCATTTCAATGCCCTTATTCAATCATTTGGCTTTTCCTTTAATAGATGGAACCCATATTCGTTTCTGCCAAGATGAAGAGGATATAGAAAAAGCCATTCTCGATATAATATATGATGAGCAAAAACGGGAGAAGATGGAGCAAGCAGCCAAAAAGTATTTTTTAGATAATGCCACTCCCCTCAAAGTTATTGAACAAATACATTGCAAGGCATTAAGCGACTATCCTTAACAAATGGGGAAACGTCATATTTAGATTGTTACCATCTCAATATATTAAATTATTATATGTAGAATAGGACTTGACTTTTTATTTCAGCTGGCTAAAACCATTTATTTTATATAAGTAACTGTAAGCGATTTAATAATAATCGTAGCAACAAATATTTATACATTATGACACTACTCCAATCGTTAAGCAAAGACAGGAATTATTACATGGGAACTGCTATAATCTTAGTATTGTTCTACCATTTAATGGGCGCCTGCGGATCTTCTTTCAAACTCCTGAAAATATTCATGGGAGGATATATAGGTGTAGATATCTTTCTATTCCTAAGTGGACTTGGTTTATGCCATTCATACGACAACCACACGCTTAAAGATTTTTATAAAAGACGATTTGTTCGAATTTATCCCTTATTTTTATTATTCGCTATCATTCGGACACTAATGCACGCCAACCTCTTAAACATAAATGTCAGTTTATGGGACTGGTTTTGCAATCTGACCACTTTATCATATTACCAGATAGGGGGGTTCTTCATTGATTGGTATTTAAGTGCATTATTTATTTTATACCTACTTTTTCCTATATTCAGAAAAAAAACCAACATTGTAACTATATCTTTATCAATTGCCTTAATTATAATAATATATTATTTTGTAGGGAAACCTTATTGGACTTACGACTGTTTAATTTCAAGAATCCCCATTTTTATGGCGGGCATATATATGCATGACCATCCTAACAAATTCAAACAACTCTTTTGGGGATTCACTCTCTGTCTATTGCCGGCTTTTTTACTTAACTCTTCAAACTTCTTGTATGCCACTTTATCTACACCTTTACTCTTTATAGCTTTATATGCCTTAATACAACCTATAAATATAATCAAAATAAAACATTGGGTGGAGATTTTAGGTAAGTATTCCTTAGAAATCTATATAGGGAATTGCTTGACTATGGAAATATTCCATGACATAATAGTAGAAAAAGGCATCGATATTATCGTATATACATTCGGCACAATTTTATTTTCGATTGCTTTTGTTTTATTAGGCAATTTATACAAACAAATCTTAAGACGCAGAGGATAGATTCCATAGCAAAAATTCCTCCATAAAAGAAAAGCAAAATCTTATGAAGACGCTACGTATAAGATCATACCACATATCTAAAAGAAATTAAATAAATACATTATAGAATATTAAGCAATCATTCCTTATCAAACGGATTTTCATAAATATGTAACAATTGCTGTCCGAAATAATAAAAAAATCTAATATCATCAATAAAATAACGTTTAAACAATCTCTTTGGTTCCTGTATGCAACGATACAACCACTCCATACCTATTTGTTGCATAAACCTAGGAGAACGTTTCAATGTTTTAGCTTCAAAATCTATAGTAGCTCCCAATCCCATAAACAAATCTATTTCAGGGAGAAATTTCCTGTACTTCATAATCCACTTTTCTTGTTTAGGAGCGCCTACCCCAACTAATAGCACATTAGCACCAGATTTACGTATTATATCTATAATAGAACGACATTCTACCTCATTTTTTTCGAAACCAAAAGAAGGAGAATGAGCACCCACTATAATCTTTCTTCCTATTTGATCATTTATTTCCGCCATGGCTTTTAAAGCGACTCCTTCAACTGCTCCCAATAAAAATATTTTACAATTCGGATCATCTTTATGATATTGATAAAATGCAGTAAAAAAACTACTACCTGGAATAGCTTGAGGAAATGACCGCTTTAACAATTTTGAGACAAAATATAAAATCTTACTATCGCATATTACCCACTCAGCCTGTTGATATACATTGTAAAATTCTTTATCTTTTTGGAGCTTGACTAAATGATCTATATTCGGTGTTATTAAAACACCTTTTTTTAACCGAAAGAGTAACTCCGTTTGCGTTATTGACAATATGTCCACATTTAGTATTCTTATAGTATTTTTTATCATAGAGATATAACTTGATATTCCTTCATAATAAAGCAAATTTACTCAAAAATTTGAAATCTCAATAATAAAGGCATCTATTTGTCACAATATTCTCCATTATTTATCGAAGAAAACACCCTGACTTCATTTATTTAATAGCAAGAAGAAAGAAGATACTTTATTCTAAAAAATAAAACTCAAATTTACATACATACTGAAATTCTTTTTGTAACTTTGAAAAGAGAAATATTAAAATGGATTTATGAACGTTTTATTAGTAACAAATATGTTTCCTTCCCCCAAAGATCCCTATTTCGGTATTTTTGTAAAGGAGCAAATGGATGCCGTATGCAAAATTCATCAAGACATATCTTATACTGTCTTTTATATTAATGGGAAACTTTCTAAAATAGAATATTTAAAATCTATTTTTAAGATTCATAAGAGAATTACAGAGATGAATTTTGACCTAATCCATATACATTATGGTTTATCCGGTCTATTTTTATTAAAAAAAATCAAAAAAAAGATCCCTGTGATTATTACGTTACATGGAGGAGATATACAGATCGAGCAGGGTAAAAACATTCAAGTATTTCTTACAAAACTCATCCTAAAAAGGGTCAATATGGCCATTACTTTAAACAAAAAAATGGATGCTATTGTAAAACAATACACTCTACATACAAAAATAATACCCTGTTCAGTTGACACCAGTACATTTACTCCGTCACCAAACAAAAGCAATTCAAATATAAAGAAGATTATTTTCCCTAGTGATCGATCTAGGACAGTAAAGAATTACCCATTATTTGAAAATGTCATAAAAATTTTAAGGAACAAATATAATATACAATGTTCAACTATAGAAATAAAAAACATGTCAAGAACCGAAGTTGCAGCATTATATAATTCTTCCGACTTAATGATAATGACTTCTATTTCTGAAGGTTCACCACAAGTTATCAAAGAAGCTATGGCTTGTAACCTACCGATCATATCCACTAATGTGGGAGACGTATCAGCCCTATTAAAAGGAGTAAAAAACTCTGCAGTTTCCCCTAGCGCAAAAGCAGAGGAGCTAGCAGAATTAGCACAGCAGTCTTTGAATAATGAGATAAAAGGGATTGAAGGTCGAGAAAAAATCAAACAATTAAAATTGGATGATTATTCTATTGGAGAATCCCTATTTAATATATATCACCAACTCATTTCTCCAATAAAATAAAAAAGTTAAGACTAAATCAATTACGTCTTATTTTTTTACATAAATACTTAATATAAGAAAATATTTTCACACCTACAGAAAGCCCTCCACCTCCTCTAACAGCTTTAATAAACACTAAATAATAAGGTATAGAACGCCCTGTCACCTTTATTTTATTTTCCCAATATGACAATTCATCATATGTCCTACACATTAACATATAAAAATAAAGTTTCCGTATTTTACATGCTAACATTTCAAATACCCCACTCTCTATATAAGCATCATAATGCTCTTCTAATATTTTTTTTTGAACCTCCATAGAATATTGTATAGAATTCTTTTTATATAAACTAGTTTCATTCGTAACAGAATCTTGGCGACTACGATCTCTATTAATTATTATTTCATTACAAAAAAACTGTTCCTTTGAACGTTTATATAAATTCAGAAAGGTCAACTCCTCATAAATCCTATATTTCTCATTAAAACGAATATCATCCCACAAGGATCTTGATACGACATGAACAAAATCACCTGTTACTTTGCCTGTTATCCACATAGAATATGATAAAATAGCTTGTCCCCTCATTAATAATGGATTAGATTCATAATATGTTAATCTATCATCAACAGAGAATAAGTAATATGAAAAGCCTACAAATTTAGTCATTACATCAATAATATTCTGTAAGGCTTCCTTGGCCAAACAATCATCACTATCACAAAAAAGGACATAAGAACCTGTTGCTATATCTAGTGCTTTATTCCGAGCGCTGTTTGGTCCTCCATTTTTACTCTGTCGCACATATTTTAAACGTGAATCCCCCCTTGACATTTTCTCCAATAAAAGATCTGTTCCATCCGTTGAGCCATCGTCTACAATAATATGTTCCCAATCACAATAAGTCTGCATTCGCACACATTCCACACAACGTTCTATACAATCTACTCGATTATAGACTGGAGTAATAATACTAAATTTTATTGGTTTCATACATTCCACTATTTATTCAAAAGACAATGTTTAACAAAAGCTGCCCAACCACGAGGCTGACGTCCTATAGATTTGAATAATTTAGAATATCGTTTTTTACGATAAAGCTTATAAGATTCAAATATGGAAGTCATCGGCCACCATTCATTTCCATTCTTAATCATATAAGGCTTAAAGTTTTTATAAATAGAAAGTATAGTAATCCAATTCAAATACTCGTAAATAGCATATCGCAAATACAAGAAATTACGTTCTATGATCTGCCGCTTAAAATTGCTACTCAATTTTTCTGGTACATCTTCTAAATAAACACCTAAAATGCCTTCCGTTTTCTTCAACTTACCTGTCCGTGCCAAACGAATCTGAAAATCAAAATCTGCAACTAAAAAGAACTGTTCGTCAAAATATCCTAACTTCTCATGAAGTTCTTTTCTCCACATAGGGAAACAACCTATTTGATGACTGATAAAAAATGCAGAGGGATTTAAAAGGAAATCTTCATTTATAACTTTTTTGTCACTTATACATCCATATTGAAACATATAATAAAAATCACAATAAGTCAATAATATATCAGGATTTTCATCTAATGTTGCAGCTTGCAAAGACAAAGACTCCGGATAACGAATATCATCTACATTCCAAATACAAACGTACTTTCCTTTAGCTAAACGTATTCCTCGATTCCAAGTAACATACAGTCCTTCCAATTCCGGAATAATGATATGGCGGACGAACGGAAGTTCTGAAATATTTTGCTGCATAATATCCAACTCTGCTTTAGTTGGAGCATTATGCAATAATAAAATTTCCACTTCCTCTGGATTATCAATTCGGCGTACCCAATCAAAATATCCTTGAAGATATTTTTCACATTTATACAAGGAGGTTAGAACTGTTATTTTCTTCATTCCGTTTTTTATCTATTATAAAATCAAACAACATCAAAACAAAAACATTACGCCCAACTTGATATAAGGTTTCAGAAGTCAAAGAGGTACCCAATACCAACAACATATATAGTAAAAGAGACAATGATAATTTATCTTTCCGATTTACAAAAAAGAACCAAGCCAATCCTATATAAAACACCAAATAAGCGAATGTTCCAACATATCCATATCTAGCCACAAAATTAGACCAAGCAATATCAGGCGTATCCAGTTGATATATTCCGCCGTTCTCATCTGGAAGTCCAATAACAAAATTAAAATTATTATATGTATATGGAGAATCGTCTGTCATTAATCCCAAACCAAAAAACTCATACATGACATTTGTCTTGGAATACAAATAGCGTTCCATAAAATGTGCTATACGGAATGTAAATGTTGACTCCGAGTCCATTTCAAAGTTTTCAATTTCATCGCTATCCTCTATTTCCGCAAAATTTCCTTCCCGCAACATTTGCAAATCTGAAATTGTTCTAGAACCGACCTGAGCAAACAATATAAAACATAAAGGAATTGCGACCAACAATGCATAAGGCAAATAACGAATAAACCGTTTCAAATTCCCGACATTCAGCATATACCCAAAAGACAAGGTTAAAATAACCATTATGATCAAACTCCGGTGCATCGGCAGGAAACTGGTTATAATCAATACGATTCCGGCAAAAGTACTATACTTTTTCCCTAACGGCTGAACAAATAACGTATAAAAAATAAAGAAATAGAGCATTCTGGGAGAATTATAAAAACGATAAATTAAATCTCCCCCCGATTTATCTTCTTCCCCAGCCAATATAGCTTTCCCGGTAAAAGCCTGTATAGCAAATAAAAGACTTTGGAACAACACGATATACAACAATATCTTCAACAATCGATCCACTTCTTCTTTCTCTACGCGTCTCAACGGATAATAAGCCAACACAAAGAAATAATTACGAGAAGTTTTAAGTATATCTCCCCAGCCTATTCCATAAACAAATTTATTCACACCGATAATGACTAATATTGCGGCCAAATAAACTGCAATTAAATAAGTCATTCTGTTCAACGGTATATAATCATGATAAGCAAAACAGCCATAAACAAATAAGACAAAGATATATACCAATGCAAAATCGGTAGATTTTGAAAAGCCTAATCCAGTTTCAAACAGTTCATCCGGGATAATTTGAAATCCGTAAAAAGAAAAAAAGAAAAATATGAGCAAAGAATAAGTTCTTTGCCCACAAATATACAATGCTATTGCTAATAATAATAATGGTATAAACAACATAGCGAATTATACTTTCTTTCTTTTTCTTAATAGCTCAACACATACAATATAAAACATAGAAATAATAACCGATAAAATAGTCACCACCACCAATACGACCGAAGACTTAGGACTAACCGGTTCAGACAAAACATAAGCAGAATCTACAATTTTAGCTCTCGGTTTCACCAATGCTTGCGTTAAAGCATTCTCCTCACGCTTCTGCAACAAGAACAAGAACAACTCCTGCTTGATCATCTGCTGCCTTTTCATAGTGATAAATTCACGTTCCTGCTGTGGCATATTGGCAATACGGGAAAGGAAGTAATTTTCTTGCGACTGCAATTCAGTACGAGAACGGCTAAATCCAGATTTTATGCTACGTACCGTTTCCAACATATTCGAACGCATAGCATCTATCTGCTTATTCACCAAATCTATTGCAGGGTTTCCTGGTTTTGTTGTCATCATTAATTTGATACGCTCCAATAATGCCTCATTATATGTCTGTAGACCTTCCAACACAGTCCGGTCACTTAACCCTATATTCAACGGTACCAGAGAATAGCGGTTTTCATCCTTAGTCAAGAATTCTTCCACTAACTGAATTACTGTATATTGAGATTCAGCTTCAATCTGACGTTCCTTAAAATCCTGACTTTTCTCTAATATGATTTTAGCTTCTGTCTCAATATCCGTCAAATTATTCGTTTTCTTATATAATTCGATATCCCTTTCCACACTATCCAATTCCGCTTCCATCAAAGAAATCCTTTCTGTCAAGAACTCATCCATCAACTTAGTTTCATCATTTTTATCGATTTCACCATTTTTATTGTAAAAGTTGACTAGGGTATTCAAAATATCAAATCCTCTCTTCGGATTAACTTCTTCCATCATTAATGATATCACATTTGCTTTCTTAGAATATAAATCAACAGTCACTTGCTTCTGATATATTTCCGCACACAAATTATGACCCATATAGTTAATTTCCAAACTAGTATTTTTTTTAGGAATATAGTATTTAGTCGTATCAAAATAAAATGTCCCAAAATCTGTATTCAATTTCACCGGAAATTCTTTTGTTTCAACACTTCCTATCTTTTTCCAACCATTCTTGGCCTTAATCTTACACACCCCGTTTTTAGACAGATTCACGTCAAAATTAATTACTGCCCGCAAAGTATCGGCCAATGGATTGACTGTATACACAGATATAGGAGAATCCTTATAACAATCTTTGGTTCGAGGAAAATCAGACAACAGATATTGGACATTCAAACCCAAATTCTTACTTAAATCACGGAATATACTATAGGAACTCAGCAGAAAAAGTTCATCATTTACGGACACTCCTCCCATTGCAGAACTTCCACCAAAAGCAAAGCTCTGCATCATCTCAGATGCAGCCGCTGCAGAAGCTGAAGTTCCGGAAATACCTTTATCTTCTTTTATCAGGATATTTGCATTAACCTGCAATACAGGTGGCTTTATCTTCAAGTAGACAACTCCCAATATCCCCAATACAAAAATTGAAACTACAAAAACCGGCCAATACTTAATGTATCTTTTGTAGATTGCTTTAATATCAATAAACTCGTTATTTTCAACAGATTTCATATTATTCCTTATTTTTTCATTGCTATAATAGACATTACAACACTCATTATCACAGATAACGTACTTGCAAAGGTTGAAATTATGGATAAATTATATTGTTCAGACTGACTGTAACGGGAGGATTTTTTCTTTTTGTCATTCGGTTCTACATAAACCACATCATTCTGTTCCAGATAAAAATAAGGAGATTCCAACAAATTCGTCTTTGTCAGATCCAAATGAACCAATTTCTTTTCCCCATTTATATCCCTAACCAGCTTTACATTGGTACGGTCACCATAAATAGTCAAATCACCAGCCAACCCTAAAGCATCCAGTAATGATATACGATCTGAATAAACAGTAAAAGAACCTGGACGAAGCACTTCTCCAATTACTGTAACTTTAAAGTTTTCTATCCGAATATTAACTATAGGATTTTCTACCGATTCAGATATTCTGTCTTCCAACATATCAACCAACTCTTTCACGGTTTTGTCTTTCACTTCTATTTTTCCCAATACCGGGAAATTAATATACCCTTCATTATCGACAGTATATGGCGCATACATTTGAGATGAACTCAGTTGTTTTTTATCCGTTACTGAATTTGTTTGTGTCTGTAGCAAGTCTGTCACAGATACAGCATACAGGTTAAACGGAGCTACGGCAGCTATATCCAAAGCTGAAACTGTTATTACCAATTTATCTCCAGATTTCAACTTGGGATCATAATTCATTTTAGTACCTAATAACTCTTCTCCTGAAACATATTTTGCATCATCAAAATATGTAATATTCTTAGGAGCCGAACAAGCTCCAAACAAAAGCAAACCAAATAACAATACCTTCAAATTCATATATAAATTTTTCTTCAAATAAGTTGCAAATATACGACTTTTAGTTCAACCCCGGACCATATAAGTGTGTTCTTCTAGTCCGAGTTACATCTATAACGATGCATTTGTTAATATATTGCTGCATGATGAAGTAAAAATATAGGAGATTTTATCTCTCTTTCTTGAATTATCATGTACTTTTGTCCCAAAAGAAACAGATTATGCTTGAAGTAGGAAAATATAACACGCTAAAAATAGTAAAAGACCTGGATTTTGGGGTCTACCTGGACGGGGGTAATGGGAAAGAGATACTTCTGCCGGCCCGTTATGTTCCAAAGAACGTAAAACCGGGGGATGAAGTGGAAGTCTTTATTTATCATGATAATGAAGGCAGGCTGATCGCTACGACAGCACGACCGCTGGCCACTGTCGGCGAATTCAAATTCATGGAAGTCAAATCGGTTAATAACACGGGGGCTTTTCTGGAATGGGGGCTGATGAAGGATCTGCTCGTCCCTTTCAAAGAACAAAAGATGCCGATGCGCGAAGGCAGATGGTATCTGGTATATGTCCATCTCGATCATATCACCGGACGTATCGTGGCATCTGCACGTATCGACAAGTATCTGGACAATGTAGTGCCCGAATATACCTTCAATCAGGAAGTTAACTTACTGGTGGCGGATGAAACGGATATCGGTTATAAAGTTATTATTAATAACCTACATTGGGGATTGGTATATTATAATGAAGTCTTTCGTCGCCTAGAAAAAGGAGAAGAGATTAAAGGCTACATCAAAGAAGTCCGCGAAGATGAAAAAATAGACGTAAGCCTCGTTCCGCTGGGCTATCAGAAAATAGAAGGACTGGCCGGAACCATTCTCGAATCGTTAAAAAGTCAGGGAGGATTTATCGCTGTACACGACAAAAGTGACCCGGAAGTCATTCAATCACTTTTCCAATGCAGCAAGAAAAGCTTCAAACAAGCGATCGGTGCCCTTTACAAACAACATCTTATCACGATGGAAAACGGCGGCATAAGTTTAGCAAAAAAGCAGGATCAAACAGCCGAATAGCACTACATTTAACTAAATATCAAACATTTACGAGTGACGCCGCCTTATATATGCAGCGTCACTCATTTTATTATTAACTTTTTCCGGCACAAGTCATTCCTGATAAAGTCCAATACCCTCCCGAAAGAGCCTAATACTTTACAAGAAGTTTCTTGTTGAATACTAACTTGTATTTTAGATTCAAACCTATATATTTTTAATCTTTCGACCATGGGCAACTTCAAATTTGCCCCAGGTCAACTATAAATTCAACCTGGGTCAACTACGTATTTCACCTGGGTAGAATGATTAATAAGTTATAACTTTACATCTAATTATATATCAGTAAAGGGGTTAAGGTAAATAGTATGATCGCTAAAAAATAGAGGCAATGATACCAAACAAAAAGTGACGCCGTCCTAAATAGCCAGCGTCACCTTCTACATATTGATAATTAATAGCTTCGTACTTACAATTCTTTTTTGAAGCTGTTTTTAATCTAACTTTAATACAGCAAGGAATGCCTTCTGCGGAACTTCTACCGATCCGATCTGCTTCATTCGTTTCTTACCTTCTTTCTGTTTTTCCAGCAATTTACGTTTACGTGAAATATCACCACCATAACATTTAGCTGTTACATCCTTACGTACTGCCTTGATCGTCTCACGGGCAATGATCTTCGCTCCGATAGCTGCCTGAATGGCAATATCAAACTGCTGGCGAGGTATCAACTCCTTCAGTTTTTCACACATACGACGGCCGAATGCCACACTGTTATCCACATGTGTCAATGTAGACAGGGCATCCACCGGCTCACCGTTCAACAGGATATCCAGCTTCACCAATTTACTCGGGCGGAAATCATGGATATGGTAGTCAAAAGAGGCATATCCTTTAGAGATACTCTTCAGTTTATCATAGAAGTCGATCACAATTTCCCCTAAAGGCATATCGTAATGGATTTCCACACGATCGCCTGAAATATATTCCTGTTTCAGCAGAATACCACGTTTACCCAGACAAAGTGTCATGATCGGACCGATAAAAGTCGTGTTCGTTATGACAGAAGCACGAATATATGGCTCATCGATATGATCGATCAATGTCGGTTCAGGCAAACCGCTAGGGTTATGAACTTCTATACAATTACCTTTTTTATCATATACTTTGTACGATACGTTAGGTACTGTCGTGATCACATCCATATTGAATTCACGGTCCAGGCGTTCCTGGACAATCTCCATATGCAACAATCCCAGGAATCCGCAACGGAAACCAAAACCCAGAGCGGCAGAACTTTCCGGCTGGAATGTCAGGGAGGCATCATTCAATTGCAGTTTCTCCAATGACGCACGCAGATTTTCAAAATCTTCGCTGTCGATCGGATACACACCGGCAAACACCATCGGCTTCACTTCCTCGAAACCGGCTATACCAGCCTTTGCCGAACGGGCTACATGAGTTATAGTATCGCCGACCTTTACTTCTTTTGATGTTTTAATACCGGAAATGATATAACCCACATCACCGGTTCTGATTTCACTGCGTGGTGACATTTCCAGCTTTAATACACCGACTTCGTCTGCGTCATATTCTTTTCCTGTAGCGATAAACTTGACATGGTCTCCTTTTCGGATCACACCGTTCACCACCTTGAAATAGGCAATAATGCCACGGAATGAATTAAATACGGAGTCAAAGATAAGACACTGAAGCGGTGCTTCCGGATCTCCTTTGGGAGCCGGCACTTTTTCAATGATCGTATCGAGGATCTGAAAAACACCTTCACCGGTCTTACCGCTTGCCCGGATAATATCCTCACGTGGACAGCCCAACAGTTCAACAATCTGATCTTCCACTTCTTCCGGCATAGCGCTGGGAAGGTCTATCTTATTCATGACCGGGATGATCTCCAGATCATTTTCGATCGCCATATACAGATTGGATATAGTCTGCGCCTGGATTCCCTGGGCGGCATCGATAATCAGTAAAGCCCCTTCACATGCAGCAATAGAACGGGAAACTTCGTACGAAAAGTCGACGTGTCCCGGCGTATCGATCAAATTCAGGATATATTCTTCACCTTTATAATTATATTTCATCTGAATGGCATGACTCTTGATCGTAATGCCTCGTTCGCGCTCCAGATCCATATCATCGAGGACCTGCGCTTGTAAGTCTTTGCCTTCGACTGTCTTGGTATATTCAAGCAAACGGTCAGCCAAAGTACTCTTACCATGGTCAATATGAGCAATAATACAGAAATTGCGGATATTCTTCATGTGCTAATTTATTTTAGGTGTGCAAAGATAGGAATTTTAGGTCAAAAACTATACTTTTGGCATACCATTTGTTGTTAATATTATATGACACTACAAGAAATAAATAAAGCTTACAACCGTATTATCGGTTCATTAGATAGCAAGGAGTTAAAGAATGCTTTTGATTCCATTCAGGCACTCATTTCCGGAAGCCGTGAAATATCGTTCCAGGACAAATTGAATGAGTTGCAGGATACATATAAATATATGTTGCGTTATCGCATCGAAGGAGCCAAAGATCCGATGCAGGAACAGATATATAATAAGATCCAGACCTCCTCATACGAGTTGGCCGACCGGATCAAGCATAAAGCAATGGCTGTTGAATCGCCTTTGGCCTTCTATAGCCGGCGCAGGAGTTTGCAGGTCCAGCCTAACGTGACTTTCGAGAATCTCCACCTCCAACTAAGCAAGCATTATGCGACTGGAAACAGGGCCGAATATGACGCCATGCTCATTGTCCTGTTCAATAAGATATGGGTCTCCGATCCTTTCACGGTTGAAGATGCTGCTGTTATAAAGAATATTCTTTTCGATAACGAACTCCCGTTTACGGCAGGCTGTCAGATTGTTTCATCGCTGACGCTCGGATTACAGGCTGCTTTCGACCCGGAAAAAATGATGTTATTGTTTGATGCGGCAAATCATAGGAATGAAGAGATCAAAGTACGTGCGCTGATCTCCATTCTGCTTACATTATATACTTATAGAAAAAGAACGGCTCTTTATCCGCAAATAATAGACAGGCTGGATGCTCTTTCAGAGGTTCCTGGCTTCACGAAAGCTATACGGACCATCACACTGCGTTTTATCCTGGCCCGTGAGACAGAAAAGATTACACGTAAACTACAGAATGAGATCATTCCCGAAATGATGAAACTGAGTCCTAAGATCAGCAATAAAATAAATCTGAAAGACATTACCCCGGAACAGCTTGGAGAGGAAATGAATCCGGAATGGGAAAATATATTTGCCGATAGTTCGCTGGGTAAAAAGATGGAAGAATTCAGTGAACTGCAACAGGAAGGTGCCGATGTCATGCATTCCACCTTCGTTCATTTGAAGAGTTTCCCCTTCTTCCGCGAGCTGAGTAACTGGCTTTTGCCGTTTACGACAGAACATTCATCGTTCGGGGATCGTTTTAACCAGAACAATGGTGAAAAACAGATGCTGGACTCCATGACGCTGGCAGCATTCATGTGCAATTCCGACAAATATTCATTATACTTCAGTATGATGCAGTTGCCTGAAGAAGCTAAAAAAATGATGATGAATCAGTTTGATAGCCAAGCTACTGAAATGATCCAACAGAATAAAGAAGAACTGATCAGTAAACGGGGCAAACTGGAAACGATTACAGGACAATATATACAAGACCTGTACCGCTTCTTTAAAATATATCCGGGACATTTGGATTTCAACGACATTTTCACATTGCCTCTTGACTTTCATAACCTGGCTATTTTACGTCCTTATATCTCCGATGAAGAAAGTCTGAGTACGATTGCAGAATACTACCTGCGCAAAAACTATTTCAGTGATGCTCTGACCATCTTTAACCAATTGGCTGAGACGGATCAGGAGAGTGATATACTTTTCCAGAAAATAGGCTACTGTAAGCAGATGAATGATGATTTACAGGGAGCTCTCGACGCTTATTTGAGGGCAGATCTTTTAAATCCGCAAAGCAAATGGGTGATCCGCCGGATTGCTGGTTGCTACCGTTCGCTGAAAGAACCGGAAGAAGCATTAAAGTACTATCGCCGGTACGAGAAGCTGAACCCTGATAATTTATCTATTACAATCAGTATCGGACATTGTTACCTGGAACTCAAAAACTACAGTGAAGCATTGAAATGTTTCTTCAAGGTTGATTATATGGATAGCAATAGCAAGGCATGGCGTCCTATAGCCTGGTGTTCGTTCCTGACCGGTAAATATGACCAGGCACGCAATTATTACAAAAAGATATTGGCTGATCAACCCAATACGCAGGACCTGCTAAATGCCGGCCATACGGAATGGGCTCTGCAAAATATAAAAGGGGCTATAGAATTCTACAGGCAGGCTATAGAAAAAGAAGACGGGAATTTCTATAAGTTCCAGGAAGAATTTAATCAGGACATCCCGGATTTAATCGTGGCCGGTATAGAAGATTCAGAAATATCTTTGATGATGGATCAGTTGAGGTATGTGCTAAATGATTCTTTATAAAATAAACTATAAACAACATACAGATAACACAGATCAGGCAGATTTACATGGTAAAGAATCCATGTAAATCTGCCTGATCTGTACTATTCATGTGCCATAAGCAAATGATGCCCCCACCCTGTTATACCGGTTCAACTGGTATACAAATATCCACAATAAACTTTTTTTCCGGATGTTCGTCATGGTTATTCTGATAAATCTCATAATGATGTCCATAACCACACTTACAGCCATTTTCTTCCAATAAATCGAACATTGCCATCCAGGCAGCCGGAAACTCAGACATAGATAATTCAAAACGTCCAACCGCATACAACCCGCCGGAGAGCTTATAACTTCCAATAAATCCTTCCGGCTTCATTTCTTCCGGAACAAACATGGCCGCATCGGCTGTTAATTTATCAACCGGGGTAACACGGGGATCATCATGATAGACGGACAATAACCTCATATCCGGTTGTGAAACAAACCCTCTGGGCAATGCCCACTTCATAAGATTGGCAAAAGCCTCCTGCATCTGGTCCAATGCTCCCTGATGACGACAATAAATAATAGCCCTCTCAGGCATTTGCTTAATTTCAAAAGTGCAATTCATATCCATACCATTTACTTTGATTGTTTTATCACGACAAAAATAGCGTGAATAAAGCGAGGTATGTTGCTCGTTTATGCTCTTGAATTGACATTTCTTGCTATCCGGATATCCGTTCTTGCGACGATACTCTTCGGCAGAAATACCAAAATGACGTTTGAAACTACGACAAAAAGAAGAGGCGGAAGAAAACCCCCAATCATAAGCCACATCCTTGATCGCAGCAGGATCACTCAGCAAAACATTGGCGGCCCGCTCCAATCTTCTCCGAAGAATATACTTTCCTACAGGTTCACCCATGGAGGCAGTAAATATCCGATGAAAATGATAAGTAGAAATATCAACTAATGACGATAACTTATCTATCGATATCTGCCTGTTCAGATTTGAATTAATATAATCAATAACCCGGTTGATTTGTTTTGTATGATCTTGTAATGTTGTATTCGCCACGTTATATGTGTATTTGAATGAGGTACAAATATAGGAATTGGTATTCATATATAAAAAGGAGCTCTTCATAAAGAGAAAAAGGAACCAACCTTACGATTGATTCCTTTCATTTGTTTGGAGTCTGTGACTCTAAAACGGCGGCTATCTACTCTCCCACTTTTACGCAGTACCATCGACGTGGTTGGGCTTAACTTCTCT